>JANLTD010000099.1:0-3217 GCA_031362765.1 Acidobacteriota bacterium
TCGATAATTTCAAGTTTGCCGGACGGATTAACGGAAGCAGCAATAGCGGCGGCAAAAGGAATTAAATTTAAGCCTGCCAAACGAGATGGAAAACCTATTTCGGTAACGAAACGTGTTGAATATACTTTTACGATTTATTAAATTTTGATGGACGAATCAAATGCGCGAAAATTAATTATCGAAGTCGGAAAATTGCTTTACGAACGGAGCTACGTTGTTTCGTCGGACGGCAATGTCAGTATCCGTCTGGACGAAAATCGCGTGCTGGCGACGCCGACGATGACTTGTAAAGGCCGCATGACGGAAGATTGTCTGGCGATCACGGATCTGGACGGCAACGCTTTGAACGATAAAAGAGCTTCGTCGGAACTTGCGATGCACACTTTGATCTACAAGATGCGTCCTGATATAAAAGCCGTTTGCCACGCGCATCCGCCGCACGGAACGGCTTTTGCCGTCGCCGGTTTGGCGATTGACGCGCCGATCCTGTCGGAAGTGATTTTAACTTTGGGCTGCGTTCCGCTGACCGATTACGGCACGCCTTCGACCGACGAATTGACCGACGCGATGAAGCCTTTTGTCGAACATCACAACGCGCTTCTGATGGCTAACCACGGCGCGGTCGCCTACGGCGCGGATTTATGGCAAGCGTTTGATAGATTGGAAACTTTAGAACATACGGCGAAGATCGCGATTCTTTCGCGCGCGCTCGGCGGCGCGAAAGATCTGCCGAAAGACGCGATCTCAAAGCTCATCAATATTCGCGAAAAGGCCGGATATTTGACCGAAAAAGCGCGTTGTCAGGCTTGCGGATATTTGGACGACGCGGGAATTTCGTGCGAACACGAGACAATCACAGAATCCACATTTCAGATTACAAGTTCTAACGGCACAAAAATTTCGTTGACCCGTGAAGAACTTATCGAACTTTTGGCGGAAGCCGCAAATGTCGGGTAAAAAATTATGACAGCCGTTCCGAAAGAAAAAATCACTCTGGAAGAATACTTCGAGTTGGACAACAATTCCGAAGGACGTTTTGAGTATTTCGATGGTGAAGTTTTTGAGATGGGCGTTCACCCGAACCATATGCGGCTTGAACGAAAACTCGGCAAAATGCTTGACGAAGAAATTGAAAAACGCGGTTGTCTGGTGACATCATCAGCATTGCGCGTATATGTTCCGGCAGCACCACCGTATCGTTATCCCGACACGACGGCTTTATGCGGCGAGCCGAAATTTGTTGACATCAACGGTTTGCCTTGCCTGACAAATCCGACTTTGATTGTCGAGATTCTTTCGCCCTCGACCGAAGGTTACGACAGAGGCGGGAAATTCGCCGAGTATAAATCAATCGAAAGTTTTCTTGAGTATCTTTTAATATCGCAAGACAAAAAATTTATTACGCTTTTTACCAAACACAATGAAAAATTTTGGTTTCAAAGCGAGTATTTTGCGGGCGAAACTTTGAAACTTGAATCGCTCGAATGCGAGTTGAATGTTGACGAAATCTATCAAGGCATAAATTTTGAATCGGAAACAGGTTTCTAAAACCTCACGGTTAGTCAAAATTATCAAAACAAATTAAACTAAAAAATAACCGCCACCTGTAAAGTTTTCGGGATTTGCATTTTTTACAGGGTATTGCGGAGCAAATTCCGAGAGGTTCGACTCCTCGTCTGCTGTTGGTAGCACTACGACTGATAATCGTATCCATTTGCCGGAGGAAAAAAGAAACTGTCTTAAATGACAACTTAAATTGGAGTTTGCAAACTCAAGGATACCGTTGCTTTCTACGGATTGCATCTGAATTGAGTTTCCCTGCTTTTTAGAGTTTCTTTTTTCCGAAGGTTTTTAATAAAGAGTTTTTATGTATCAAGTCATTCAAAATGAGCAAAGGAGAAGTTTTTGGCGGGTGCGGTTTTTCGTTTCGCCTAATGAAACGGGATATTTGTATCGAAAGAATCGTCTTGAGCAAAAACTTGATGCAGGAATTTATGATTATTTCGACTATCAAAGAGTATTGAGATTAGTAACTTTGCCGACGGCTAACCGAATCCAAAATATTATTAATCAGGAAGTTTTGACAAAAGATAATGTTGCGCTGAGATTTTCGTTTTTTGTTGAATACAAGATCAGCGACACCGATAAGTTTCGGGAAAAAACGGATGTTTTCGCCAATCCTTACAACATGTTTTTTCAGACGGAACAACTTATTCACAATCTTTCGCAGGTTTACCTGCGAAAGATCATTGCGGAGATCGATAGCGAGAAATTAAGCGAAAGGCGCAACGATATTCTGACCGAAATTCCCGCCGAACTGCAGAAAGAATTAAATGACTACGGCATCGAGATCGTCCGGCTTTTAGTCAAAGATCTGACGTTTCCGAAAACGATTCAGGATTTGTTTGCCAAACATCTTGAAGCCAAGATCAGAGCTAAAGCCGATCTCGAAAATGCCCGAACACAGGTGGCGACGGCGCGCACTTTGAAAAACGCAGCGGAATTGATGAAAGGCGACGAAAATATCAAGTTTGTACAGATGCTCGAAACGATCACGAAAATCGCCGAAAAAGGCAAGCATACTTTCGTTATTGGCGATTTCGCGCAAAACGCTGTAAATTTGAAGAAAGATTAGTTTTTACAAAAAACACACAGGAGAAAAAATCTAAATGCAAGAAGCATTGGGAATGGTTGAAACAAAAGGTCTGATCGCGACGATCGAAGCGGCGGACGCGATGGTCAAAGCGGCGAATGTCCAGCTTGTCGGATACGAAAAGATCGGCGCGGGATTTGTGACGGCGATCGTCCGCGGCGATGTCGCGGCCGTTAAAGCGGCGACTGATGCCGGTGCGGCGGCGGCGCGGCGGGTTGGCGAACTCGTCAGCGTTCATGTGATTCCGCGCCCGCATTCGAGCGTTGATGAAACTTTACCGGTTGTTATGAAATAGTGGTTTTGGGCTTTTGGTCTTTGGTTTTTTTAAACCAAAGACCAAAGACCAAAGACCAAAGACCAAAATGATAATTGCACGAATTTTAGGCACCGTCGTTGCTTCGCAAAAAGACGCGCGTCTGCACGGCAAAAAACTTCTGATCGTCAAACCGATCAATCTCGACGGCACCGACCAGAGCGGCTATTTGGTCGCGGTTGATACGGTCGGCGCGGGCTTTCACGAGAAAGTTATTGTCGTTGCCGGTTCGTCGGCGCGTCTCGCCGAAG
>JANLTD010000283.1:0-7447 GCA_031362765.1 Acidobacteriota bacterium
CGGAATTCCGAGCCACGTTGCTCCCGAAACGCCCGGTTCAATTCACGAAGGCGGCGAACTTGGCTATTCGCTCACACACGCTTACGGCGCGGTTTTTGATAATCCCGACTTAATCGCCGCCTGCGTGATTGGTGATGGCGAGGCGGAAACAGGAGCGTTGGCGGCGAGCTGGCACTCAAATAAATTCGTTAACCCAAAGCGCGACGGAACGGTTTTGCCGATTCTGCATTTGAACGGTTACAAAATCGCTAATCCGACAGTTTTGGCACGTTTAAGCCGCGAAGAATTGACGAGTTTGTTGGTCGGGTACGGACATAAACCCTATTTCGTCGAAGGTGATGAACCGTTCGAAATGCACGAGAAAATGGCGGAAACGCTTGATGCTGTTTTACTCGATATTCAACAAATTCAACGAGATGCACACAAAAATGAATCGTTTGAACGCCCTATTTATCCGATGATTGTGTTGAGAACTCCAAAAGGTTGGACTGGTCCGAAAATGGTTGACGGTTTGCAGGTTGAAGGCACATTTCGTTCACATCAGGTTCCGCTTGCCGAACTCGCCACCAAACCCGAACATCTGAAAATGCTCGAAGAATGGATGCGAAGTTATCAGCCCGAAAAACTTTTTGATGAAAATGGAACTCTTCGGGCGGATTTGCGAGAACTTGCCCCAAAAGGCACGCGGCGAATGGGAATGAATCCACACGCAAACGGCGGAAAGTTATTGAAAGAATTGAAGATGCCGAATTTTACAGATTACGGCGTTGAAGTTTTCCAACCTGCAACAACTTTAGCTGAACCGACTCGCATTTTGGGTAAATTTTTGCGAGACGTGATGAGTGTGAATGATGACAGCAGAAACTTTCGCGTTTTTGGTCCCGATGAAACTGCTTCAAATCGGCTAAATGCCTTGTTTGAAACCACTGATCGAATTTGGACGGAAGGAATTTTGCCGTCTGATGACTCGCTTTCAACTGATGGAAGAGTGATGGAAGTTTTGAGCGAGCATCTTTGTCAAGGTTGGCTTGAAGGCTATTTGCTAACGGGACGACACGGTTTCTTTTCCTGTTACGAAGCCTTTATCCACATTATTGATTCAATGTTTAATCAATACGCCAAATGGCTCAAAACCTCCAATAAAATTCCGTGGCGTGAACCGATTGCCTCGCTGAATTATTTGTTGACTTCGCACGTTTGGGGACAAGACCACAACGGATTTTCGCACCAAGACCCTGGATTTATTGACCAGGTTATCAACAAAAAAGCCGAAGTCGTCCGCGTTTACCTGCCTCCTGATGCGAACACTTTACTGTCTGTCGCTGACCATTGTTTGCGGAGCAAAAATTATGTCAACGTGATAATTGCGGGAAAAAAACCGTCGTTACAATATCTCGATATTGACGCGGCTAAAAAGCATTGTCGGGCCGGGGTCGGGATTTGGAAATGGGCCAGTAATGACGAAAACGGCGAACCCGATTTGGTGATGTCTTGTGCGGGCGATGTACCAACGCTGGAAACATTTGCAGCCGTTGAAATTCTACGTCAAAATTTCCCTAACTTAAAAATTCGGTTAGTTAATGTGGTGAATTTGATGAAGTTACAGCCACAAGAAGAGCATCCGCACGGGCTTTCAGACGAAGATTTCGACGCGCTCTTTACCATTGATAAACCCGTAATTTTTGCGTTTCACGGCTACCCGTGGCTGATTCATCGTCTGACCTATCGGCGGACGAATCACGACAACATACACGTTCGCGGCTACAAAGAAGAAGGCACTACCACGACGCCGTTTGACATGGTTGTGCTTAATGATTTGGATAGATTTCATCTCGTGATGGATGCGATCAAACGCGTCACGCAACTCCAGAAAAAAGGTGAATTGGTGAGACGACAAATGCTGGAAAAACTAACCGAACACAAAGCATACATCAATGAATTCGGCGACGATATGCCGGAAATTCGAGATTGGAAATGGTCGGGTTAGTTGATTTCCGCCTAACACAGATTTTTGTAATCTCAACAATTATCAATCGTAGAATCACCGAACGCAGAATCATCACAAAATCAGCGTTGTTCGGTGGAACTGTATCAAGAATTCGCGCCAATGGCGGAAAATAAAGGGCATCTAATTCCTGTTTTGTGCATTGGGTCACCCAAGTTACAAATTCAGGTCAAATACCGTGATAAGTTCCCGTTGCTTATCGTTTTTCAGTAATAGTTTTGAATATATTTTGGATGAATAGGGTGTTTCAAAACTTACTTTATATATTGTCTTTAATATATTTATCACCTTTTCAGCACTTAAACTGCTTTTCTTTTCTGACAGTTGTCGTTCTAGTTCTTGATAGATTTTGCAGGCCGCAAATGCAATACAAATATGGGCCTCTATTCTTCTTTTGAGTTGGTGATAAATAGTTCTTTATAGATTGTTTTTCTTTCTTCTTTTTACCACTCCCACCAAGCTATTTTGTTTTTCTTGGCGCGGCAACCGTAACTTATTTGCTGTTAGTGGAATTTGTGAAGCGGCGTTTGATGAAAAACTAGTTGGTGCCATTTTTTTTCTTTTCTATGTGCGACAACAAACATACAGATCATTTATTACCCCTTAAACTCAAATCATAAGTGAGATAAAGGAGGAAAAAAATATGCTTTGGACAATTTTAGTTGTTTTATTGGTTTTATGGGCTTTGGGAATGGTGACGGCCAATTCAATGGGTGGTGCAATTCACCTTTTATTGTTGGTGGCTTTAGCGATCGTAGTTATTCGACTTATCCAAGGGCGCAGACCAGTTGCCTGATTTTGAAGATAAGTTTTCAACCCGTCAGAGATTGAAAATTACGCCGGCTATATGTGAAGGTTACTTACTTTTCGTGATATTACATCAAGTTTCGATTAGCGGTTCTAACCGGTTAATACACCGATTCAATTTGAGATGGACACAAATATCAAATATCCATTATCAATTTTCAATTATTTTGTGAGTTTTAGTTTTATACACGAGGAGCCAACGAAATAATTAATATTCAATAATGGATATTTGATAATTTTCTCCCTTTCCGTCAAACCTATCTTGACCTGGTATTATCACACAAATATGACCGCGCTGGCGTTGGAACTTCTTGAATTTCCAACAACGGCGGCTGGTAACCCTTAAGATTAAAGAGCTTTCGCCCTGTCATTGATGATTCCGCTCAGTTAAAAAAGAGAGGATATAATGCAATTTTATCGTGGAAGATCTACGAAAAATGAACCGCGTAGTTTTTGGGTACTTACTTTTATCGGGATAGGTATTGTTGTCGTCACAATAGTTGAATTACTGTGGTTTTTGGGTTGGGGACACGAATTAGCTGATCCCGTTCATGATGCATTTCCGCACGCCGCAATTAAATAAATTCACAAAGATTTCATTCTGAAAAAAGGATAAGTGAGAAGGTTTTTTATGAAAGTGTTGTTTGTTTATCCGATTTTTCCTGATACTTGTTGGAGTTTTGGCCATGTGTTGGCATTTGAAGGAAAAAAATCTGCGTTTCCGCCGCCTGGACTTTTACCTGTTTCGGCAAAATTGCCTGAAAATTGGGAGCGGCGTTTGGATAAAGGGGGCAGACTTTTAGTGGAACGTAATGGAAACAATACCGATTGTACATTTAATTTTGTTCCGAAAATGAACAAAGAGTGTCTGGTTGAAGGTTGCGAAAACATACTCAGAAATATTTTTAGTCGGCAAGAATTCTATCAACGGGCTTTGGATTGCCGGTCACATTTCAAACAAAACAAAATCGAACCGCCGCAAGCCGATTTAATCAACGATTTTAGAAAGCTACCTAAGATTGTTCTCACGCTTGGTGTGCGTGAGGGCGAACCCGTGGAATTTTGAAGATATTTGGCGAAACCGATTCGGTTTGATCCGAGAGAATTTGGACACGGAATGACGCTCGCCGCGATCGACTATCACTTTCGCAAGGTAACAAATTTACACTGTGGAAATTAATGAAAAATATAGATTTACGACAAAAAATCTGAACTTTTGCATTCCAAAAATCTCTATCGTGAATAATGGAAAAATCAACCGTTACAAAATCCGTCATGTTTCAAAAGGCATTCAGTCAAAACGGAAATAACGTTTCTCTGGGCGGCGAACTTTACAGCGTTGAACGGCTTGAACAATTTGCCGCGACCTTTGCGGCCGAACATCAAGTAGTTGACCAACCGAGGGTTTTTCAAAAACTGCTTCCGCGCTTAAAGGACAATGAAAAGCTTTTAGTTGCCGCCTATAAGTCATTAATTAACAATATTAAAGATGAATCAAGCATCTCTCCGGCGGCAGAATGGCTGGTTGATAATTTCTACATTGTTGAAGAACAGCTGCGGGAAATTCAGGAAGATTTGCCCGTCGGATTCTATCGTGAATTACCAAAACTAAAAAACGGGGCGTTTGCCGAGTATCCGCGCATCTATGCGATTGCCGTGACGATTGCCGCCCATACCGACAGCCGATTTGAAGTTGAAACGCTCGAAAGATTTCTCACTGCTTATCAAAAAGTTACGCCATTGACAATTGGCGAATTATGGGCATTTGCCATCACTTTACGATTTGCGTTGGTCGAAAATCTGCGCCGCCTTACTTCGCGGATCGTGGTTTCCCGCGAAGAACGCGAAGAAGCGGATTCCATTGCAGACGAACTTATTGATTTAGCTTCGAAGCAACCTGAGGATGTGCTGCCGATTTTCATAAAACGATCTAACCGCCTTAAAGAGTTCGGAAGTCCATTCATTGAACAACTTACGCGCCGACTCCGCGACCAGGACCATTCAATTGCGACGGCTTATGAATGGCTGGAAAATCAACTGCAAGAGCAAGGCACGAGCATCGAACGGATTGTCCAAACCGAGTATCAAAGCCAAGCAGCGGCACAAATTACGGTTGGAAATATCATTACGAGTATGCGTCTGCTGTCCACGATTGATTGGAACGCATTTTTCGAGAATGTGAGCCTCATTGAAACGATTTTGAAAGGCGACAGCGTCTATCCAAAAATGAATTTTCTCACCCGCAACCGTTACCGCGAAATGATCGAGCGAATCGCCAAACGCTCAAAAACGGACGAATTAGAAGTTGCGAAAAGAGTGGTTGAAATTGCCGAAAATGCCCATCAAAAGGATCCCTTAAACCAACGACAATCTCACATCGGGTATTATTTGATCGATAAAGGTTTGGCAGAAATTGAACAAGAATTTGGGTATCGTCCGCATTTTTTCGAATATCTGAATCGTTTGATTCTGGAATTTCCGACTACTTTTTATCTTGGATTATCAGCATCTTTGACGATCTTGTTGGTCACACTCTTAGTCACGACCGCGGCATATTTTGGCGCAAGTTTGCTGATTTTGGTTGCTTTCGGACTACTTTCCATAATACCCGCCAGTGACCTTGCGTTGAGCATTGCAAATTGGGATTTTACATTGATTATTCCGCCGCGAGTACTTCCGCAAATGGAAACGGCTTTGGCAATTCCCGAATATGCCAAAACAATGGTGGTCATTCCCACTATTTTGACTAGCGAAACGGTTGCATCCGAATTGTTGGAAAAACTTGAAATTTACAATCTTGCCAATAAAGACGAGAACATTTTTTTCGCGCTGTTGGGTGATTTTGCTGATGCAGCAGCTGAACAAATGCCGAGTGATCCTGCGATCTTAGAATTTGCTAAAAACAAAATCAACGAATTAAACGAACTCTATCCGCAAAAATTTTACCTTTTTCACCGCCGCCGGCAATGGAACGAAAGTGAAGGAAAATGGATGGGTTGGGAACGCAAACGAGGCAAACTTGAAGAATTTAACAGTCTTTTGCGTGGTGCGGACGGGACAAGCTTTATCGTTTCAACAGCAGAGGTTGATTTTCTCAAACAAATAATTTACGTCATCACGCTCGATTCTGATACTCAACTCCCGCGGGATTCGGCAAGAAAACTGGTTGGAATTGCCGAACATCCCCTAAATCGTCCGTATTTTGACGAAAAATTGCAACGAGTGACAAAAGGCTACGGAATTTTGCAGCCGCGAATCAGCATTTCTTTGCTCAGCGGTTCGCGTTCATATTTTGCCAAAATTTTATCGGGAAATAAAGGCATTGACCCTTATACGACTGCATCATCCGACATCTATCAAGATTTATTTGCCGAAGGAAGTTTTACGGGTAAAGGACTTTACGAGGTAGATGCGTTTGCAAAGTCGCTCAAAAATCGTGTAATGGAAAACACAATTTTAAGTCACGACCTTTTTGAAGGACTTTATGCCCGTTGCGGTTTGGTCACAGATATTGAATTCCTCGATGATTTTCCGACCCATTTCGATAGTTTTGCTCAGCGTTCGCATCGCTGGGTGCGCGGAGATTGGCAAATTTCAAACTGGATTCTCCCATCACCCGGAAATTCTTGGAATGAGAAAAAGGGAAACGATTTATCGATAATTTCACGCTGGAAGATTTTGGATAATTTACGGCGAAGTTTGGTCGCACCGACAATTTTTCTCTGGCTTTTGGCGGTTTGGACGATAATTCCAGGTTCCCCTATTTTGTTCACACTCTTTATTTTGTTTGAAGTAGGCTTTCCAATTTATGCCAATCTGCAAAAAAACTTATCGTCTCAACCGCACGGGCTTGCCTGGAGGCCTTACTTTTCGAGCATTTGGAGTAATTTTCGCACGAATACGTTACAGGTCTTACTGGCAATTATCGCAATCCCGACCCAGGCTCATTCCAAAACTGATGCTATTATCCGCACATTGTACCGAAAAAACATTTCGAAAAGAAACCTCCTCGAATGGAAAACGGCAGCAGAAAGTGAAAGCGCAGATGAACATACCCAAGAATCTTATTTCCGTTTTATGTGGATCGGAATGTTGCTATCAATAGTCGGTTTAGGGTTAGTTATTTGGATCTGTCCAGCGGCTTTACCGATTGCGCTGCCGTTTATTTTGGTATGGCTCTTTGCGCCGATAGTTTTATTTCATTTAAGCCTTCCGCAAAAAACCAAGCGATTTCATTTATTGAAAAACGATATGAAAATGGCGCGGATGGTTGCGCGGCGGACCTGGCGATTTTTTGAAACATTTGTCGGTGAGGAAGATAATTGGCTTCCGCCTGATAACTTTCAAGAGGACCCGCAACCGAAAATAGCCCATCGCACTTCGCCGACAAATATCGGTTTGCTTTTGCTTTCAACCGTCTCGGCTTACGATTTTGGTTATATTGGAACGCTCGAACTTTCTGAAAGGCTCGGGTTTACTTTTGCAACGCTCGAACAACTCGAAAAATATCACGGGCATTTTTACAACTGGTATGATACCCAAACCCTTACACCGCTTAATCCGCGTTATATTTCGACGGTTGACAGCGGAAATTTGGCAGGGCATCTGCTGGCGGTCAAACAATCGGTTCTCGAA
>JANLTD010000292.1:0-14218 GCA_031362765.1 Acidobacteriota bacterium
ATTCCGCCGAAAAAGAAAAAAATCAGCGCAAACAGAACGTCGTAGAGTCTTTTGTAATCGATGTTAAGCGGTGCGGTCGGCATCGGAATCGTGCGCGGGTCAATATTTACGTAAAAGTTTTTCTTTTTCCCCGCGTGCCGGGCCTTTCTGAAAAGCAACAACGAAATACCAAAAAGAATTAAACCGCCCGCGCCACTCAAAGCAATTTCCAACAGAAAGCGGTCGGCTCTCCGAGTTGATACAGAAATTCGCTCACTTCTTTCCTGTCGCTCAGTCGGAGCGAGATCAGTATCGGTTTTTTTTCGCAAATCCTGCACAAAAGCGGTCGTTTGACTGTATTGCCCGTAACTGTAGAAAGCCCAGTAAAACGCGGGCAAGCTGAACAAAATGAAAAACCCGCCCATCATCGCAAAAAACATCGCTTTGTCGGGACGCGTCGCGCGTGCTGTTTTTACATTATTCATTTTTTAATCTTAGCCGAAAATTTCGTTTATTGTCTTGTTATCTTTGCCAACTTTTCCAACTCCGCAATTATTGGATTTGCGGCGAAAACTCTGAAACCGTTTAGTTTCGGCGTAAAGACGATTTTTCGTCCGAATTCAGAATCGGTTTTCAAATGAATCGTAATCGGGCGCGTTCTGACCCACTTAATTTCGGTTACGCCGCCGATGTTCGATAAAGGAATCGTAATCTCCTTTCGATAATTTGAAACGTAAAGAAATTCATCGTCAACCGAAACTTTTTTATATCTCATCACCGTCAGATACATCGAAATTATGCCGACCAAAGCAATCACGGGAAACAAAATCATCAGCGGAAAAAACTCGTTCGCCGGAAAATTAAAAAACAGCATCAATGACATCGCAGTCAGAGTAGTGATGAAAAAAATCGGCAAGATTATTTTCAGCAAAAAAGTTTGTTTCGATGATAATTGACGTTTCATACGGTTAAAAATATCTTTCGCTAATTAATGTGAATCAGGAGTTGAAAAATGTCAGCGCGCAGTGACATCAAAATCTTCAAGGATTAGAAACATTAAAAAGAAATGGGACGCGGACAAACGCGGATTGATTTTGAAACTTTTCACCATAAATTTTGAGTTTGCAAACAACTTTTCAGTTGACCAATATTCAACTCCTGATTCGCATACTTAATGGCAAACGCCTTGATTCCGAATTTATCCAAGCCTGTCGTGAATCGCTTCGACAAAAACCCGAGCTTGCGCGGTGCGGCAACGCCATTCGATTTGTCCTGAAGAATTTTCGAGAAACAGATTCGGCTCAAATTCAAAAAGCAATGTATCTTCGGATTCAAGCGAAATTTTGATCGTTTGAAAACGCTCGTCCGACCATTCAAGATTAATTAGAGGTTTTGAATACTGCTGTAAAACCAGACGTTTTTCCGTCAACGCGACCGCGCCTGAAAACCAACGCCTTTTCCAGTTTGAATATCTGCCGGAAGCGCGGAAGTTTTTATATGTGATTGTCGAACCGATGCCTTCGCTTTTTAATTCATTCAAAAGCGGTTCACGGATTTTCCCGACACTGAATAATTTGTAGAAAAAAGTCTTCATATTTCAATAAACAGACGTGCTACATTTGGGCTTAAAGCGTAGGAAGTGTAGGAAGAAGAAAAATTGAAGGTTGGCGGCACATATAGATCCAATCCCGTGCAGACAAAATACTTTTTTATGATGATAAAAGCATACTGCGCTTGCGCCACCTCATTTCGCCCTTCTTTCAGCCATTGGCGTATTTCCGGCAGTTTTTCGGGCGCGTTCCAGGCTTCTATCAAAGATGCGTCTAACGGTGTTGGGCTGGTTTCGTTCATAAATTTAAATTTTCCGATTCGTTATAACCGTAAATTTTTGCTAATTCGAGAGGAAAATAATCACTCGACGGTTTGAAATAGCTTGGAGTGTAAGGTGGAATAAGCGTGAATAAATAGAATTGCCCGCAGCGACCGCATTTGTGAATCCGATCATCAATGTGACTGGTCTTTTCGGGCGATCGATACGCGAGGCATATCAAATCTGCCACCCGGCAAGTTAAATCGAAGGCTTGTGGGGCAAAGTTACAGCGATTGTTTGTCCACGTAAAATCTACACCCGTGTAGCCGTAACTCCGGGCTTCTTCTAGGGTCAGAGCAACCCTTTTAGATGTGCTGTTCAGGTAGTATGGTTCTTCGATTTTGTAATAATGGTCTTGGGTATCCCGACCCTCGTCAACGTCGAGCCAACCGGAAGGGTAATTTATCGCCCTATATTCTTGTTTATAAAATCCGCCGCAGACGCGACAACAGTGAATGACTACTTTCCTAGTGCAGACATTGTCGGAATCGTATTGCTCTTCGAGAATTTTTACAGGCATCAAATCGGACTGATTACAAGTGTCTCTGTAATAGGGGATTCTTGGATTTTGGCAGTAAATTGAATACGGAGAATTTTCCATACTTTTCTCTCAACTTTAATTTCTTATTTGTTTTCAGACAAAATTTCACTTGGCGGCGCGGCTTTCATCAAAACCCAATGCACGAAAAATGAAAGACCAAAACCGACAAACCACGCATAGTCAAAAAGTATTTTTGAAGTTTTCACAATACTGCTGTCTGACTGTTCCAAATCAGTTCCAAAAACCGGGCTAATCCAATTGATGCCAATTACAATCCACCAACTCCACGCGAAGAAACAACCCAAAAGCGTGGCAACAACTGCACGCCAATTCCATCCGGCGTATTCGCCTTTGGTGCGATATAAATCACCGAGATTCAAGTTTCGCCCGCGAATAATCCAGTAATCGGCAATCAAAACTCCGGCGATCGAACCCAAACCGCCCGAATACCCCAAAAGCCAACTGAAAATATAACCGCTCGGATCAGCAAGAAGTTTCCACGGCATCATCAAAATGCCGACAATTCCCGTAATCAACCCGCCGGTGCGGAACGAGATCCATTTCGGAAAAGCATTCGCAAAATCGTTGGCGGGCGACACGACGTTGGCGGCGATATTGACCGAAAGCGTCGCGACGACGATCGTGAACATCGAAAGCGCAACGACGACGGGCTGCGAAAATTGTCCGACTAATTTCACCGGATCCCAGAGGTCTTCGTGCTTCATATTCGGAAACACAACGACCGCCGCCGAAGTGATCAGGATTCCCATTGCCGCAAAGACGACCATCGTGCTGGGAAGCGCGACGGTTTGTCCGATCATTTGCTCACGCTGGCTTTTCCCAAAGCGCGTGAAATCCGGCATATTAAGCGAAAGTGTCGCCCAAAAACCGATCATCGCCGTCAAAGACGGAATAAAGATCTTGAAAAATTCGCCGAAGCTTTGAAATTTGCCCGGTTCGTGCAACAAGAATCCGATGCCGCCTGCCTGATACAAAATCCAACCCAGTAAAACCGCCGTCATCACTAAAACATACGGCGCCGCCCAATTTTCAACGAGGCGCAGCAAATCCATTCCGCGATAAATGATCACGATGTTCATCGCCCAAAATATCAGGAACGAGATCCATTCGGTTGGCGTATGGCCGCCGACGGCCGCGCCGAGCAAATTGTTCCAACCGGGATTGATCGCGCCGAAAAAAGTGTGGATCGCCTGTCCGCCGATCCACGTCTGAATCCCGAACCAGCCGCAGGCGACGATCGCCCGCATCAAAGCCGGAAGATTTGACCCGACCGTTCCGTAACTCGCCCGCGCAAACACGGGAAACGGAATGCCGTATTTCGTTCCGGGATGCGAATTTAGAAGGATCGGCGCGAGCACAATGACGTTCCCCAATAGAATCGTCAAAAGAGCCTGCCACCAATTCATCCCGGCGGAGATCAGCCCCGAAGCCATCATATAAGTCGGGATGCAATGCGCCATCGAGATCCAGAGCGCAGCGTAGTTATACGTCGTCCAATTACGCTTTTCAATCGGCACCGGCGCAAGGTCTTCGTTATATAGCGGCGATCCTTCAATCTCTCGCAACGCTTCTGCTTGCAGTTCAACTCGTCCGTCAGCGTGTTGGATTGTTTCGCTCATATTATTTTTCAGGTAAAGCAATTCGTTTTAATCTGTCAATCAAATTTCTTAAATACTCTCGCAATTCTGCAACTGAAATATTGCCGGGCGGCTCTAAATCATCGCCAAATTTGATCTGATGCAAAACCCAGGCAAGCCCGGCAGGCGTTAAGCCCGAATCTTTTTTGGCGGCAAATTGTAGCGCATTCTCAAGACTAAACCCTGCATTTTCGAGTTCGCGGACAGCAACCAAATCGCGTATTTCCGACCGCGATAACAAAGCACAAAGTTTGTTTGCCAAAATCTCTTCGGGCGAATCAACCCGAATTCCATTAATTATCGGTTTTTCAAGCGAAATTTGAAAGGCATATTCCCGCACCAAATCAACGACAATCGCTTCCGTCTCGCGTTTGACCAATAAACGGCGAAAATCAGGCGAAGTTTGGATTGATTCAACGCTTGCATTTAACTCTTTCGCAACTTCGCCGACAAGCCGAAAACCGCTTTCAATCTCATTTTCAAGCGTGAACAAATCAAGGTCGTGCGTTTCCCGATGCCCAAAGTAAAAGCCGACAAGTGCCGCGCCGCCGGACAGAAAAAAATGGTTTTCACGGCTGAAAAATGCTTGTAAAAATTCGTTTTGTAAATTGTTAAGCGTCGCGTAAACCAAGCAAACCTTCCTTTTCCCAAAATTCAAGCAGAAATTTCCAAAACTCGCGCCGTCGCCCAAGATGCTTTGATAATTTGTCCCAATTCAGCCAAACTTCTCGCGGAGTAGTCAATTTCCAAACGTCCGTATCGCGGGCTTCGCGTAAAATTTTTCCCAAAAGGCGAATTCGTTCTTCCATTGAAGCTGAAACCAGTCGTTTTTTCAGTTCGCCAGTAGTCAACGGTTCATCCCACAGGAAATACGGAACTGACGAATCTTCTTCAAGATTTGTTGAAAGCAAAATGCTCATTAAATATATAAATTACACCTCGCTGATCAAAGCCAGCAAATCATCTGCCGACAATTTTCCGCTCGTGTCGGTTCCGTCGAGCAAACTATCAGCCAAATCGCGTTTGGTTTCGTGGAGTTTGAGTATTTTTTCTTCGACCGTATTCTCCGTTACCAAACGATAGACCGTGACGGGACGCTGTTGTCCGATACGGTGAACGCGGTCGGTTGCCTGATCTTCGACCGCCGGATTCCACCACGGATCAAGATGTATCACATAATCGGCCGCCGTTAAATTCAAACCCGTTCCGCCGGCTTTCAGACTGATCAAAAAGACTTCGCCTTTGCCGCGTTGAAAATCGTCGATCCGCTCCTGGCGAATATGCGCCGGCGTGCTGCCGTCCAAATAATGATAGGGAATTCCTTTGTCTTGCAAATATTTTTCGACAATTTTCAGATGTTTAACGAATTGGCTGAACACGAGTGCTTTGTGCTTATTTTCAAGCAATTCCTCCAATGTTTCGCCGAAAAGTTCGAGCTTACTGCTGCTGATGGGAATATTCTCGCTGACCAATTGCGGATGACAACACGCCAATCTCAATCTGGTCAATTCGGCTAGGATCCGGAATCGATTGTCCTTTGCTTCGCCGTCCGTTGATTCGATCTTTTCCAATGCTTCGCGGCGGATCGCTTCATAAAAAGCGCGTTCTTCCGTTGACATTTCAACCGTCAAAACGATCTCGGTTTTCGCGGGCAGATCGTCCAAAACCTGATTTTTTCGCCGCCGCAGCATAAACGGCTTGATCAGTCTTTGCAGTGTTTTACGCGAATTTTCGTCTTTGCTTTTTTCAATCGGTATCGCAAATTTTTCGTTGAAAAATTCGTGGTTTCCTAAAAATCCCGGATTAATGAAATTGAACAGATTCCAGAGTTCGCCCAAGTGATTTTCGATCGGCGTGCCGGTCGTGATGAGGCGAAAATCGCCCTGCAGAGCCATCACGGTTTTTGATCGTTTCGTATTTCGATTTTTGATCGCTTGCGCTTCATCTAAAACGATCGTCGCAAATTTCTGACTTGTAAAAAGTTCTTCTTCGGATTGCAAAAGACTGTAGCTTGTCACCAAAACATCGTATTTTCCCAAAGATTCGACAGTTGCTTTTCGATCGCCGCCGCCGAAGATCTGAAACTTCAAGGTCGGCGAAAATCTGATTGCTTCCTTCACCCAATTGCGGCAAACGCTGACTGGCGCAACGACCAAAGCCGCACCTTTTTCAGCTCTTTCAACCAGAACGGCAAGGGCTTGCAACGTTTTGCCCAAACCCATATCGTCCGCCAGACACGCCCCGACGCCCCAGTTTGCAAGACGCGAAAGCCAATTGTAGCCGTCAATCTGATACGGGCGCAGATCGGCTTCAAAGGTCGCGGGAAGCTCCGGAACGAATTTTTGCGCTGTTTTTATTCTCGCCAAATGGTCTTTCCAGGCCTTGTCCGCCTTAAAATGTTCGAGTTCCTCGGAAAAATCTTCCAAAATCCCCGAACGCAGATTATGCAGACGATTTTTGTCGTCCATCACCGCGCTCAGCGATTGCAGATGTTTGCGGAGTTTTTCCGTAATAGCGATAAATTGTCCGTCGGAAAGCTCGATAAAGTTTTTTGTGTTTTCATTCAGAAGTCCGGTAAGTTCGCGCATCGAAAGAACTAAATTCTCATTGACTTTGACCTCGCCTTCGACCTCAAACCACGCGCTTTTACCTTTGACCGAGAGTGAGAAATTACTGAAACTGATGTTGCCGAGCAATTTCAACTTTTGTCCTTTCGTCCATTCAACGATAAGTTTTCCAGCCGCGCGCGGCGTTTCCAGTTCGCTCATCGCCGTCAGACAGGCTTCGGCGGTGTCCAAATTCCATTCGTAATTCTGGCTTTCAAATTCTGCTAAAAACGGACACGATTCTTCGATTTCATCAAGCAATCGGCGTTCGCTTCTTAAATCGCGTTTGGTTCGCGTCCGTACGCCGTCAAGATCGGCAATTACCGATTCACCGCCTTTGCCGGGTTTGAAATATGGCGCAACAATGCCGAATGGTTTGACGAAAAATTCGAGATGAAAGCCTTCGCCCGCCGGCGTTATGAGCGCGTGAATCCGGTTTTCGGCTTCAATGAGCGGAAGATTTTCAAAATGTTCTTCCAGATCGCTTTGAATCGCGAGCTTGGTCGAAAGCGGCTGAATTACTTTTAGTAGTTTTTCACGGCCGGCGGCAGGAATCTTCAGCTTATTGGATTTCAGCGAACCGGCGATCTCAACGTGATGTTTTGAAACTTCGATGACCTTATACCGGGTTTCGGTTTCTTTTTGAACGATCACGCCCTCGTCCGAAAAATCTGTGTCAAACGAAAGTTCAAGGTCATTATTGACTTCGCGAACGATCAGCGAAGGCTCGCCCGCATTGAGTTGGACATTGACGCCCGGATTTTTGGACAGAAACAAAAACGGATGTCCGATCAGTGCTGAGAGCGATTTTTCCCAATTAAACTCATAACTATACGAGCCATAGTAATAATCGCTGAATTTCTCCATCGCATTTTTGACCACCAAACTGTCTTGTTCGGTCAAATTTTTAACATCGCGTTCATATAATCTTTTGAGCGCGATATTTCTGCCGTCAGTCCAGCCTTTTTTGCCGTATTTCTGCTCGACCGGCTGAACATTCTTGTGTTCAAAATCAATTAGCCAGGCAACCCGCGTTTCATCAATCGCGGCCTTTTTTGCACTGCTTCTACTTTGAATTTTTTCGGCAACCATGATCAACGTATTCAAAGCACGTTCCCAATCTTCGAGTTTTGGAACGATGTTTCCGACCGGTTCAATTTTGAGTTCGGTCTGCAGATCTTCGCTCGTTTCTTTTGCCTGTAAATTTGATTTCCCCCTGATTGACAGAACATTAGCCGCTTCGAGCTGCAGCCAGCGATAACCCAAAGTTTGCGCCGTTTTTTCAAATTCCCTGAGATAAATCGGCAAATTCAGCGAAGGCACGAGCGCGGTCAAAATGATTCGAATAAATTTACTGAGAAAATCGTTCGAACTGACCTGCGATGCGGCGGTCATTGCCAGATCATCCTTATTTTTGAGGAAATAGGCAAAAGCATTGATCGCTCGATGGATCGTAGATTCAGGATCGTTTTTTAACGAATAAGTGCTGAATTCGTCGGCAAAGAGATAAAATTTCGGCTCATTTGTCTTGAAAAGTGCCAAACCGTAAAAGAACATCCGCCAATCAACCGGAAAACCTTTCTTTTTACTGAACCATTTTTTCCAGAGTTTGATCGCGGCTTCGCCCCCGATCACGGCTTTCTCGTAATCTTTTTCCAAAACTGCAATTAACATTGCCGAGAGAAGCTGAGCCAAAGTAGTTGGTGTGCCGAGTAGTTTTGACGCTTTCGAAATTTCGCCTTTGAAAATCAGTTCTAAGGCCGCAAACTCCTTAAAGACCTCATCATCGAGTTTGGATTCCCGCGCAAAATCCCAAAGTTCAGCGGCCGATTCGCCGTTTTCAATGACTTCCGCAAAAAATGTGAGCAAAAGATTGGTTTGAAATCTCGGGTCAAATTTGGCGAGCAGCTCTGTTTGAAGCGGATTTAAGAATATGCCAAGCAGGATTTTGCTTGCTTTGTCTTCCAAATCTCTTTCCTTGATAAATGGAAGAAGTTCTGCCATTTTCTGTGGGTCTTGCCGGTAAATGCTCAAACGATAATCGCGTAAAAGCCTCGACTTATAGCGTTCACCGTTATAATACCATCGGGAGAACTCGCTTAGATTGAAATTTGCCTGAATTTTCTCGACCGTTTCAAAAAACCAGTCTTCCCGCACGGCCTCGCGTGTGAAAAACTCTTTCAGTTCGTTGCCGTTAATCTGAAAACCGCTTCCCCAATATTCTTTTGTATTTTGAAAAACGCCTTTGTGAACCAAAGAATTGCGTAAAAGCGATAGATACTGAGGCGAAAATCCCTTCCCTTCGGGCGTTTTCAATTCAAGCACCTTTAATAATGTTTGAAACTCTTGCGCGGTTACCTGCTCCCAGAATATCGAAAGACATTGCAAAATTTTGCGTTCATTCGGTGAAATTTTATCTATTTTTCCTTCAAAATCAGACATACTTTATCAAATGCTGTATTTGTTCAAATCCTTTTAGCTGAATCATTTTGACATACTTTTATTCCATGAAGAAACACGAAGACTTTTTACAAACTCGTCCCTCAATTTGTAAATCGGAAAGAAAAACAAATTATTCTTTGCTATTCATTCGCGGTTTCTTCGTGTTTCTTAATGGTTTAAATTTTTATCTCTTTTGTGCCGGAAACAGCTATTGACCATTTTCGCAAATCTTCCGCTTTTCCGACATTATCCGTCAGCAAAACAACCGATTTCACTTTCAAATCCGCCAAAATTTCAGCAGCCGGACGAAAACTT
Organism: Acidobacteriota bacterium; assembly: GCA_031362765.1. Lineage (GTDB taxonomy): Bacteria > Acidobacteriota > Blastocatellia > Pyrinomonadales > Pyrinomonadaceae > JAFDVJ01. The sequence goes on from JANLTD010000292.1 coordinate 9,412, forward strand.
CTCGCATCCGGCTCAAACCCGACTCGTTTGTATGCTTCCGCTTGGTTCATTCCCGCCTTTTTGTGCGAAATACTCGCCATCAGCGCGAGATGTCCGTTGCCTTTGCCTTCCTGTTCAAGATAAATTATCACGCCTTTACCCGCCTTTTGAATCAAGCCTTGCGCCGCTTCCATTTCTGCCTGACACTCGCATTCGACGCTGTTAAAAACATGACCCGAAACACAAGCCGAATGAACGCGGCAAATTACATCTGCTTCATTTTCAACTTCGTCCAACACGAGCGCGATTGATTCCTTCTGCCCGTCGTAATAAAGAATCTCGCGGAACGTGCCGAATTTTGTTTGTAAATCTCTTTCCGTCAGTCTAAAAATCATCCCAAATCTTCCCATTTTTCGATGATTATACATCCAAGCGTTTTTTTTTAATGTCATCGAAGCTAAATCATAATTCAATAAATATCATCAGAATACATTTCGGTAATTTCTGCAAATTTACATAATTTTGGAGAAAACTCATTTGAGGAATATTCTTACCAACAATAAATTTGGGCGATCTTGCCGTCCTTGTTTATTTTAAATGAAAAACGATACGGATTTTTACCAAGTTGCACTCTAAAGCGAAAAACCTCAGCATTCTCAACCATTTCGCGTTCCAAAAATGAAAAAGAATTAATTGCTCCGTTAGAAGCATACCAACCTATAAGTGATTTTCCGGTAGCAGTTTTCAGATGAATTTGCATTGCCGGAGTAAATAATTCAGGATTAAATTTACCTGCAAGAAGTTCCCCAAAAACAGCTTTTAGTTTGTTGGTCGTCTCTTTTTCTGCTTTAGATTCGGTATATCTGAGTTTTGGCTCATACATTCCGGCGATTTCAAGCGCAAGTTGTTCAAGTATTATATCAGCGTGATTGGTCAAAATAATGATCGAAAGTTTATCACTATCAAAGCGGTGCATTACTGATGAAAACCCCGGTGTTCCTCCACTGTGCATTATGTTTCGATGTCCGCGATATTTTTCGATAAACCAACCGAAACCATAATCAAAAGCAGAAATTTGACCAGCGTTTGTCCGGGCAGGTGTCCACATAATTTCTAAGGACGACTTTTTTAACAATTTTTCACCGTAAAGCGCAGCATCCCATTTTCCCAGGTCTTCAACCGTTGAAAGCAATGAACCAGCGGAAAAACCGATGAACGGTGACAAAATCGGACGATTTTCCCAGCCGTTTTCCGTCCAGGCGTAGCCCGAAGCTCGTTGTGAAATAATACTTTGCGTATCGGTATTTCGTGTCGAGTTCATTTTTAACGGCTTGAAAATTCTTTCATCCAAAAATTGCCAATAATTTTTCCCACCCGCTTTCTCAATTATTGTTCCAAGCAAATGATAACCGGTATTGTCATATGCCCAACTTTCTTCGGGCGCAAATTCAAAAGGCAGTTTGTAAAATTCTTTGAGCAATTCATCGCTGGATGGAAAAGTTTTCCCGGTAATGCTGGTGCGGAAAATGTCCATATAATCCGGCACTGCAACGTGATTTTGAATTCCCGAAGCATGTGTCAGCAGATGCCGAATTTTGATTTTGTTCCAGGATTCCGGCGGGTCGGGAAAATATTTTGCAATTTTGTCATCGAGGTTTATTTTGCCTTCTTCCACCAACATCATCACGGCAACAGCAGTAAATTGTTTGGTCATCGAACCGATTTCATAAACTGTTTTTGGAGTGACAAAAGATTTGGATTGCAAATCAGCAAACCCGTAACCTTTTGATTTGATGACTTTATCATTACGGATAATTGATATTGATGCTCCCGGAATATGTAAGTTCCGCATTTGATTTTCGACAAATTTATCAATCTCATCCGCTTTTACCCCAAAAGACAGACAAACAATCAGCATTATGGCAAAAATATATAATTTTTTATCAATTTTCATCAACTTATTAAATCTTCACACATTCCCCACGCTTCACGAATTCCCCACTACCCTTCTCAACCAAACACGTTCCGTTTTCAATCACGACACGCCCACGAGAGAGAACAGTTTCAACTTTACCTTTAATGCGTTTGCCTTCGTAGGTGCAGTAGTCCACGTTCATATGTTGGGCTTCGAGCGTAAAAGTGTGTTCTTTTTCGGTGTCGAAAATCACGATGTCGGCGTCCGATCCGACGGCAATCGTGCCTTTTTTCGGGAACATCCCGAACATTTTGGCGGCGGCGGTCGAGGTCAGTTCGACAAAGCGGTTGAGCGAGATCCGGTTTTCGACCACACCGCCGTTGTAGATCAGTTCCATTCGATATTCAACGCCCGGCGCGCCATTCGGAATCTTTGAAAAATCATCGCGCCCAAGTTCTTTTTGATCTTTCATACAAAACGGACAATGGTCAGTAGCGATAACGTGTAAATCATCCATTCGCAATCCTTTCCATAGTTCGGCTTGGTTGTGTTTTTCACGCAAAGGCGGTGTCATCACATATTTTGCACCGTTCCAATCGTCGCCGTAATCGTCAATCGAAAGGAAAAGATATTGCGGACAGGTTTCGGCAAACGCCAACATGCCGCGGTCACGCGCCTGACGCACTTGATTGAGCGCGTCCGTGCAGCTTAAATGGACGATATACACGGGCGTTTCCGCCATTTCGGCGAGCGCGATGGCGCGGTGAACGCCCTCGGCTTCGGCAAGAGTCGGACGCGTCAGCGCGTGATATTTCGGTGCGGTTCTACCTTCCGCCAGGAATTTTTTGATGATTTCATTGATGACAATGCCGTTTTCCGCGTGCATACACACCAGCCCGCCCCGTTCGCCCGCCGCTGACATCGCCCGATAAATCGTCGCGTCATCAGACAAAAACACTCCCGGATAAGCCATAAAAAGTTTGAACGAAGTGATGCCTTCGTCAATCAGCTTGAACATCTCCGGTTTGTGCGCATCTTCAAAATCGGTCGTGATCAGATGGAAACCGTAATCAATGACGGCTTTCCCTTCGGCTTTCTGATGCCAAGTATCCACACCTTTGAGCATTGATTCGCCTTTGTTTTGCACCGCGAAATCAATGATCGTCGTCGTCCCGCCAAACACCGCCGCCCGCGTTCCGGTGAAAAAATCATCAGACGAAGAGGTTCCGCCAAACGGCAAATCCATATGAGTATGCGGATCAATCCCGCCCGGAATGACGAGCCGGCCGGCCGCGTCAATAACTTTATCGGCCTCCATTTCGAGCGATTTTCCGATGACGGAAACCGTTTCGTCCTCGATCAAAATATCCGCGCGGTAATCGTCAACCGCCGTTACAATTCTTCCGTTTTTGATTAGTGTTTTCATAAAAAAATTTCTTGAACTATTAATGTCTGAACTTAATCGTGCCTTCTAAACAAAGCGTCTAAATAAGTTCTACGATAATGCAAATATTCCTTGTTTGCCAGAATATCATTTAAAGTTTTACCTAAAATGCTGTCTTCCTTATATTGTTGAGCAAATTGACTTCCCAAATTCTTATCAATTTGGAAAATAGCGATTAAAGCCGTAACCCGAAAATGATTTTCTTCTGTTTCATCTCTCACTATTTTTTCTAAAACAGAAGTTGCTTGTTTATACGAACCGTTGCCGAGAAATTCAATTGCCAGTCTTCTCCGCTGCATATTTTTGTCTTGAATTTTTTCAATAATTAACGGCACAACTCTTTCACCTGCCAAAATAAGCGGATCAAGACTTTCGCTACCAGGTTCGTTGTAGTTATAAAACTCTTCGAGAACGGCTTCAGGTGATTTATTTGAACAAGCAACCGCAAAAAGTAAAATGAAAAGCCCCAAAATAATTGTTCGCTTCATATTTTTAGAGCATTGCAAAACCTTTATCCAGAGCCGCGATCAATTCGTCAACATTATCTTTAGTCGAATTGAGCATCATGCCCGTGCGGATGACATTGCCGTAACGTCCGCCTTTGCCGATTATTGACCTCGTAAAATTTGTATTATATCCGCACTTACAGCGTCAATATCAATCATTAAATCGCCGCCGCGCCGTCCGATATAATCTCGCTTTCCGCAATGGACACGCCTCAACCATACGCCGTTCGCCAAATGTTGCGAAACTGTGATCAAACTCTCTTTGACATCAACGCCCAACTCTTTCGCCTGACGATTTGCCGAAGCCAAAACTTGTGCAACCGAACCGCAATGCGCGTCTTGCGAAAAGTTATTCTCAATCATTTGCTTACGAATTATGCCGCCAAATCAACTTCTATATTTTCCTCAACGCCTTTTCGATTCTTAAACCTTTTAATGGCGTTTTTCTTTGCCAATTCGGGCTCTAAATCTCGAATACCTTTTGAAATAAAGAATTTGATAACAGATTCAACCGATAAATCTCTTTTTTCGGCAATTTGTTCTAAGATTTCAAAGGTGTCTTTTGAAATGCTCAAATTTAATTCAACTGATTCCCGGTCATAAAAAGTAAGCGTATAGCCTTCGGGCGTAACTAAGGTTTTATTTTCTTTTGGCATAAACTTTTTCCTCTTCTTTCGTTGCCGGACGTGCCGATATTATTCTGATTCTCTCGCCGCGTTCAACAAAAACGGTATAAAGCAAATTGAAATTGAAGCTGAATCCAATAATAAATTCTCTTGCTTCTTCGTCAACCGAAGCATCGCCAATTTGATATGATTCGTCAAAGAAAACTTCGGCTGCTTCTTCAAATTTTACGCTATGTTTCCACAGATTGACAGCATATTTTTCCTCGTCCCACTCAAATTCAATGACATGCAGCAGAAAAGTTTTATCCATAAATTAAACAGTCGCAAAGCCTTTCAC
>JANLTD010000321.1:0-2457 GCA_031362765.1 Acidobacteriota bacterium
TTGAAGGATTTGAAGGACGAATCGAATATCGGCTATTGCAACATTACAAAATGCTGCACAAAGGTTTGTCCCGAAGGGATTACGATCACCGATAACGCGATCATTCCGCTAAAGGAGCGCGTCGTTGACGAATTTTACGACCCGGTTAAGAAATTATTGAAACTGTTTCGGAAAAAATGAAAATAGTGGTGAATGGTGAATGATGAATGATGAATTAAATCTTTTCATTAACCATTCACCACTCACCACTCACCACTAAAATTATGTTTGAACTGAAATCATTGCACAAAGAAGCCGTCGGAGCGGCACTCGAAAAGGCGAAACATTACCGTCTGCTCAATGAACCGGGCGCAGCGCAGAGTATCTGTCTCGATATTTTGCAGGTCGAACCTGATAATCAGGACGCATTGGCAACGATCATCCTCGCGATGAGCGATCGCCTGGGCACGGATTATGCGATCGGCGATTCGCAGATCAAGAGTTATCTTGAACAGCTTTCCGACGAATACGAACGCACCTATTATACCGGCATCGTCTATGAACGCCGCGCCAAAGCCGTTCTCCGCCGCGCCACGCCCGGATCTGAATCAACCGCGTATGAATTGTTTGTGCAGGCGATGAACTGGTTTGAAAAAGCCGAAGCTGTCAGACCGACCGGAAACGACGATACGATCCTGCGTTGGAACGGCTGTGCTCGGATCATTATGAGCAACAAGCTCGCACCGCGTCAGATGGCAAATGATTTTATCGAATGAAAAAAGAGACACACTCATTGTTTAGAGGCGGTCTTTGACCGCCGATCACTTCCTCTAAACGGCGATTTCAGTTTTCTCTAAACAACCATTTAAGTTTTATGCAATTTTGTACAGCCAATCAATCATTTATATGTTAAATTTTAGAAACACCTCGATCATCATTCTTGTTTGTGCCTTTTTTGGACAATCCGCCTTAGTCGGCTATTCGCAAACAAAATCCATTCTGAACCGTGCCGATGAGTATTCGCAAGCGCTGAGCAATTATCAGAAAAAATCCTCCCGCAGTTCGGTCGAGAACGTTATCCGGAAAGGAAAACTCGTTGCCGAAAAATTAGACGAAATGGGAGGTTTAAGCGAATCCGATTACGCTTTATTGGAAAAGAAAATGAAGGGATTCACGGTTAATCGTGATGAAATTGTTTTTATCAAACCTGATTCAAAGTTTTTCGCCGCCCTTTCGAAAACCCACGGAACACCGGCTGACAGTGCCTTTTTTTCTCTTATGCGTCAGATTCGTCCCGAAAACGTATGGGCGGCATATATCGATCAGCAGACCGATTATTCGGGCTGCACGATTTACGGAAACGGTTTACTGACCAGACTCTACGGCAAGACTTTGAAATTCAAAAAAAGTTATCCGAAATCCTATGTCAGCGATATTAATGAAGAAATTGACAAGATATTGGAAGAGTTTCCAGAAGAAGGCTGTGCCTGCGGCAATCGCGAGAGCGTGCTGAAAGAATATCGTTTATTTATCAAGACCTTTCCCGCAGACAAAAACACTCCCGCGATCAGAAAAAGACTGGCAAAGATCAAGAAATCCAAAGAGTTTCGATTTAATTGCCAGTCCGGTTAAATCTATCCGATAGGTTTCCTTGATAATTTTTAACCGCAGAGACGCCGAGACGCAGAGTTTTTTTAATATCGGATTTTAAGAACATCTTCTTGAAAAGGGATTGTTTTTTTGCATTGAATGTGTTTTGACTTGAGCGGGCGCAAAGCACATCTTCCTGACCTGTTAATGGTTTTAACCTGATTGATAAACCTTCATATTTTCTCAAGTTGGAGTTGAAAAAGACGGGATTAAATCAATTTCAGGTCAGGAATCGTTGCTTTGCGCCATTGGCGTTAAGTTAAGCGAAAAATCGTAAAACGCGCCTGTTAACCCGCTTAAATTTCGTGCCGCCAACTTGTTGATAATAAAGAAAAGCCATGGAAACAGACTAACAGTCTGTTTTACGTTTTCTCCTTAACTTAACTGTGCTTTGCGCCCGCTTTATCATCAATTTTCGAGATTAAGAAAAACAATCCCCATTCAAGAACATCTTCCTAAAGTTGTTGTTTGTTCTCTCTGCTTCTCTGCGGTTAAAATTTTCTCATTATCGGTCAATATTTATTTTGAAAATACCTCTATTGCATTTTCAAAACCCAGCCATTCGGGTCAATCTCATATTTACCGTCCTGCGCCAACGCAATCGATCCGGCATTCCCGGTCATCTCGACGCGTTTTGTTGCGCCGCCGACAATGACCTCGACAGGCATCGGAAACGGCATCTTATTCGGCGTTTCCCAGCGCAGCATCAATTGATTCGCTTTTGTTTCGGCAACCAATTTCGGCAATGCCGGCTGTCTTAAATATAGTTCGAAAAACCATCCGAGCTTTTTGAGAGATTCCCGTTCGGCGATCCGCAGAAAATCGTCG
>JANLTD010000394.1:0-2424 GCA_031362765.1 Acidobacteriota bacterium
ATTTTAATACCGGAGTTACTCTTCTCACGCTTGAAGAAAGAGTATTTATGCGTCGAAGAATCAGCCAAATTTTACGAGATACGGCTGACGATGTAACTCGCGCAGTTGTTTCGAATTATTTGATTCCAATTACTGATGCGGAACTACTCGTTCCTTTTGAAATTGGCGATTACACCGATTTTTACTGCTCGATATTTCACGCGACGAATGTCGGCGCGATGTTTCGTCCCGACAATCCGCTGCTCCCGAATTACAAATATATTCCGATCGGTTATCACGGCCGCGCTTCTTCGATCGTCGTTTCGGGAACCGATGTGAAACGCCCGAAAGGTCAAAACCGAAGTGATGCTGAAAAGCCGCCTGTTTATATCCCTGCGAAAAATCTCGATTACGAAATGGAAGTCGGTTTCTTTGTCGGCAAAGGCAATACTTTGGGCGAAACAATTCCGATTGAAAATGCGGAAGAACATATTTTCGGGCTTTGTCTGGTAAATGATTGGTCGGCACGCGACATTCAGGCGTGGGAATATCAGCCGCTCGGACCGTTTTTGGCAAAAAACTTTGCGACGACCATTTCACCGTTCGTCGTCACGCTGGAAGCGCTCGCGCCGTTTCGCGTGCCCGCGTTTGAACGCGATGCAGGCGATCCGCAGCCGCTCAATTATTTGAATGGCGAAACAAATCAAAAGTCTGGCGGTTTCGATATCAAACTCGAAGTTTATATTCAAACGCCGAAAATGCGTGAAGCGGGCGAAGAACCGTTTCTTTTGAGTCGTTCAAATATGAAAGATCTTTACTGGACAATTGGGCAAATGCTCGCGCATCACGCGTCGAACGGCTGCAACCTGCAAACCGGCGATCTGATGGCGACCGGCACGGTTTCAGGGCGCGGCAAAGACGAACGCGGCTGTCTGCTTGAACTAACGTGGCGCGGCACTCAGCCGATCGAATTGCCGAACGGCGAACAACGCCGATTTCTCGAAGATGGCGACGAGATCATCATGCGCGGTTTCTGCGAACGCGAAGGTTTTCGCCGCATCGGATTCGGGACGTGTCGGGGACGTATTTTACCGGCGGACTAAATTTAAAATTTTAAGATGATAAAAATACTTTCGGAATAACTGATAGTTAAAATCGAGTAAGAATTATCAGTTATTCCGAAGGAAAATTGTCGTGATAAGATTTGCGCGATCATTCTTTGTTTAATAGCTTTTGTTTTATGAAAAAATTAGTATTTTGTTTTTTAATTATTTCATTTACCCAGACATCTTTTGCTCAAATTCCTAAAACAAAAGGAATCGTCAAAGACCAAAACGGCGCATTAATTGCGGGCGCGAATGTTTCGCTGACTTGTGACAATCGCAAAAAACAAACTGCCGTTACCAATGCGGACGGCGAATTTTCGTTATCAGAGTTTAGCGGGAATTGTGTTTTATCGGTTTCGCAAAGCGGATTTGAGCCGTTTGAACAAAATATTTCCAACAATCAACCGCTTGAAATAATCCTGCAAATTGATTCGACGCGTTTAACCGTGACGGCGGAAACCGGACGCGCCGCCAACCGCGATCTTATTCCGCAAGCCGTGACCTTGATCGGTTCGGACAAAATAACCGAAAAAGCCCCGACCGTTTTAGCGCAGATCGCCGAAGAGGAAGTCGGCGTTTCGTTCCAGAAAACCAGCCCGACGATCGGCGGAATTGTGGTGCGCGGTTTGACCGGAAAAAATGTTTCGGTTTATGTTGACGGCGTGCGCTACACAAACTCGGCACAGCGCGGCGGCATCAATACGTTTCTCAATCTCAACGAACCGTCAAATCTGCAATCGGTCGAAGTTTTGCGCGGCGCAAATTCGGCGCAATACGGCTCGGATTCACTTGGCGGGACGGTCAATCTCGTCAGCCGTGTGCCGAATTTCACTTCCGACAAAAACGAATTTCGCGGCGAATTTCTGACCGGGTTGACGAGTGCCGACCGTGGTTCCGGCAGTTCATTAAACTTGAGTTTTGGCACAACACGGCTGGGCGGAACGTTAAATCTGGCCGCGCGGCGCGTCAATACTCTGCGTTCGGCTGACGGACTTGATTCACACGCGGCGATCACGCGCTTTCTGGGTTTGCCGTCGAATCTTTTGGGCGACCGTTTGACTGACACGGCTTTTACGCAATACGGCGGCGCGTTTCGTCTGAATTTTTCGCCGCGTCCCGATACAACCCTGATCTTCAAATATCAGCGAAGCCAACAAGACGGCGGCAAACGCTATGACCAACTGCTCGGCGGCGACGGAAATCTGATCGCCGATCTCAGAAATCTGATGCTCGATTTTGGTTATCTGCGCTACGTCAAACAAAATTTCGGGATTTTCGACGCGGCTTCGTTCACCGTTTCATTCAACAGCCAGCGCGAAGAACGCGTCAATCAAGGGGG
>JANLTD010000424.1:0-6156 GCA_031362765.1 Acidobacteriota bacterium
GAAAAATGCGCCATTTTGTGCCGATGCAGATCAATAACAAAGATCCTGCGCCGTGCGACCCGCGACATTTCGCCTAAGATCTTGACAATGTTTTCGTCCGTAAAATGATGCGTGAAAAGCGAGCAAACAGCATAATCAAAGGAGTTTTCCGTAAAAGGTAAATCAAGAGCATCGCCGCGAATTGATCTGATCTCGCGGAAATCTTTTGATTCTTCCAAAATCGCCCGTGCCGAACGCTCGTTTAATTCCAAACCGAAAAGATCTGCTTTTCGCTTTTGTTTCCGTGCAAATTTAGCGATCATCCTCAAAAATTCGCCCGAACCTGCACCAACGTCGAGCACCGAAAAGTCCTTCAAGTTCTCGCTTTTAATCTCGCGTAAAAGTGAGTTTTTCAATGCGCGATTATCGCCCGTCAGACGATTAACAAGACTGATCTCGCGTAAAAACCTGTCGTATTCCTGCGATGTGTAATCGCCCGTATCGATGCGTTCGAGTTTTAGACTTCTTTTTTTGAAATCAATCATTTTTCTGCAAAACCAACGCCGAATTTTTTGAACCGAAACCGATGCAGTTGCATAGCGCGGTCGTGACTTTTGCCTTCCGCGCAACATTTGGCACATAATCCAGGTCGCAGGCCTCATCCGGTTCTTCCAGATTTATTGTCGGTGCGATTACTCCTTCGTTCAGGGCAAGCAGCGTTGCGCCGATACCGGCAGCACCGGATGCGCCCTGCGGGTGTCCGATCTGCGATTTTGTCGCCGACATCGGAATTTTGTAAGCGTGTTCGCCAAATGCATTTTTGATGGCTTTGGTTTCGATTCGATCATTGAGCTGCGTCGCCGTCCCGTGTAGATTTATGTAATCGATCTCTTCGGGCGCGACATTTCCGTCTTCTAATGCAAGCGACATTGCCCGCGCCGGTTCGATGCCGTTTTCTTCCAATCGAACGCGGTGATAGGCATCGCATGTCGAGCCGTATCCTTTGATCTCGGCGTAAATATGCGCTTTTCTAGCCAACGCGCTTTCCATCGTTTCCAAAACAAAGATCCACGCGCCTTCGCCGATGACGATTCCCGAACGCTTTTTGTCGAATGGACGCGAAGCTCTTTCCGGTTCATCGTTCCAGTCTTTCGTCAGCACGGTCATCACATTGAAACCTTCAAGAATTCCGCGCGCCATCGGAGAGTCAACCCCGCCCGCAAGCATCATTTCCTGGCGTCCTAAAGCGATGTGCTGCGCCGCGTAAGCAAGAGCGTCGGTTGAGCTGGTACAGCCGGTCGAAACGACGTGAGAAAGCCCGTGAAGACCAAAAAACATTGATAATTCTGAAGATAAACCGCCGTGTGTCGAACTCGGGATCGTATAGATGCTCGCCTTTCCGGCTTGTCCGGTCAGCCAGTACACATATTGACGTTCGGTAAAAGCCAAGCCGCCGCCGCCGGTTCCCAGAACAACACCGAATTTTCGTTTTTCTTCGAGCGAGAGATTTTCCGGTTGAATTTGTGCGTCCTCAATCGCTTCACGCGCCGCTCTGAGCGCGAGCGGAACGCAGCGCGAAACATTTTTGCGGTCTTTCGGATTAAGTTCGGCTTGCCAATCGAAATCTTTGATCTCAGCGGCGATTTGCACCGCTGAACCGGTGACATCGAAACCTTCGATTCGGCGAACACCGCTTTTGCCCGTTCGAAGCGCTTCCCAAAATTGAGCGCGTCCGATGCCGATCGGTGTAACGCATCCGAAACCTGTGATAACGACGCGGCGAGGTTCTTTGAAATTACTGAACATAAAAAAAGTAATTCGAGAATAGCATTTTGCGCGAATTGAAAGCGAATTTGAAAATAATTTAAGCAAAAAATGAAAAGCCACCCAACTGGATGCCGAATGACTTTTACAAACTCGGTATATTGACATTATTGGAAATAAAACAAACTTCCAAAAAGGTCGCCGAGGGTGACAAATTTGATAGCGGCGGGTCGAGCGATGAGCGATACCGGCCGAATATGATTAAAAAGATCTTTATTATTTTTTTATCCCCGAGATACAGCAGGAATGCGGAGCCGAACCTGTAACTTTTGACATTAAATAACACATCGGCGGGTCTGGCGGGTTATATGCTCCGGCTCTGATCAGTGTAAAGGCTTTGCAATTAGGATTTGCGGCACAGTCTGCCTGACACTGTTCGGGAGTCGTTCCGCGATAGTAAGTCAGCCGTTCGCCATTGAGGCTGGCGTTAAAATCTATCGGCTGCCACATTTCGTTGACATAAGGAGTAGTAGGCGTTCTGTCAATCGCAGGCGTAACAGTCGGCGAAGATATCTTGTTTTTACCGTTAGCGTTTTCCGAAATGCTGCTGCCGAGCATCCGCCAAACTATCATTGAGGCTCCCAATAAGGTAAACATTACCAACACCGTTACAATAACTGCCGTAAGTGTATTGGATTTTTTCCCTTTCGGCTCAATCGCCGCAACTTGCGTCACGCGGTTCGGTTCCCAACCGGACGTGACCGGAGTTTGCCGGACAACCGTTTCCAACTCGCGCATTTCCACCGTCGGCAATGGCTCGTTTCCAGAAAAATCGCGCAGTCCGGTTCCGTCCTGCAAACAAAACCGCAAACTCTCGTCGGCATAAGTGATCTGGCAACTTGGACAATATTTCATAAAAGTTTTCCTTTATGGATTTTCAGAATAAAAATACACGCATTTTATCATATTCATTCCGGTATCACGATATAAGGAAAAAACAAACCGCCATTAAACAAGCGTTGAATAGCGTTCATACCTTTTTGAATTATCTCGTCAGTCAGGAAAATTTTATGTTCCCGCAAATCATACTCGTGTTTCGGTAATGACGACGAAACGGTTAGGAAGTTTTTCGGCGTAATTTTCTAACAAACGCTCAATCACGGCGATTTTATTGGCGGCACGTTCCTCGTCCAGAAGCATAAAAATTATCCCGTGATGAATTTTATTTTCACGATAAACCTTTTTGCCGAAATATTTGTCATTTGTGATTAAAATCCAATCTTCGGTAAACGCTTTTTGTTTAGCGAACTATAAAAGTAATGCTGTTTGAAATTCTAAATTGATTATAGAAAAAGAAAAGCGTTGTTTGCAGGGAGCGCACGCATCCTTGCGTGCAACGCCGCTGAAAGCGGCGTAAAAAGCTTTACTCAATCTTGATTTTACATTCAGCGCAAATATTTCGCGCCCTGCGCTCAGCACGCAAGGATGCGTGCGCTCCCAGCGAAGTCATTTTTTCTGAGTGATTTTGAGCTCGAAGCCATTGAGCGACTTTTGTTCCTGTGCATTCATCAACGAGAAAACGCATCTCAAACCGTCTCCACAGTCAACGGCATAAAATAGGTTTCGCGCAGAGATTTTGTGGCGAAAAGAAAACAGGCTTGCAGGTCTTCGGCGGTTAAACCTTCGTATTCTTCGAGAACTTCGGCATTGGTTGCGCCGTGTGCAAAAAGATTGAGAATATAATCAACAGTCAGGCGTGTGCCTTTGATAACCGGCTTGCCGACCATAACTTTCGGGTTAACCGTGATGCGTTTGAGTAATTGATTGTCGTCCATTTTTTGCCTCTCTTTAGTTCGATTTATTTTTACTCTCTTTGCAAGTCAAGTCAAGGAAATTTTATTTAACCGAATAATTTCAAAAAACAAAACGCCATCCAACAAGCTTTGAATGACGTTCAAAATAGTTTAAATGCCTGGTTAAACCGCGCCAATCAAAAAACATTCAATATTATCGCAACAGACGAATATGAAAAGAATGCTCTTTAGGCGTCGGGTTAAATGATTTTTTGGGTGGCACTTTTATCGCAACAATATTATCTGATAATTCCAGCAAACCTTAGATTTATCAACAGCAATCTGAAAACAAGACTCTCGATATTGATTTCTAGACTTTTAGGAAATCACATCCTTCGGATTATCTATAAGTTTGCGTTCTAATCGTATATTTATTTGCACCTCCAATATTATAAACGTATTTATTAATGGGTCTGGCATGGTCGGATTTATCCATTTTTATTCTTATCTTCAATCTTTCAAGTTCTTCTACTTTAGGAGCAGCGGATAAAATTCTGACTTCAATGACCTCCGTCCTAGATTCGTAAAAACCCGTCCAGCTTATCTCCTTTGATACATGCGACATCTCGTCAATCTGAAACTGTTCGTCATTAACCAACACCTCATACTTAGAGTCCGAGGCATTATCGAAATATATTATTATGATGTGTCTCTTATAGCCCGTGATCTGCAAGAAAATTCCCCCTAAGGCAATGATTGCAATCAGATTTACTGCGATATATGTGAGGCACCCGACTTTCTTTTGTTTCTGTCCGAATGCACAATATAGCGATATTATGAGAAAAATCTCGGCAAAGATTATTAAGACTCCCCAGCCATCGGACCATACTTCATAATGCTCGCCTTCTCTAGTTTTAATCGAGGGACTTAAAGCTGTTCGGTTGTATCTTGTTTCTTTTGAAGTTACATATATATCAGGAGGGTTTTCCTCTAAAATATTATTAATTTGAGTTACGTCAATAAATTTGGATGTCGGTGCAGTGCTAGGTTCAATTATGTCATCATTGGTGGTGGTTGATTGAGCATAAGCATAGCCGCCCGTTAAAGTCTGACTTAACATAAAGAGCATAAATAAAAGAGTTCTAAAGGTAAATTGCCTTGTAACAGTCATTTCATTAACCTCCACATTGCCATCCAACTAATAATTATGCGGGATGATTCCGCATAATCACCTTATATCGGTAATACAAATAATATCTTTCCATCATATCCGCAAAGGCATGACAATATATTTGTAGTCGTAACTCGAATCGCCGGCGACGCGCATTTGGGTTTGGGCGTTTCCGTCTTTGAATTCGAATGAGATGCGCGGACGACTCGCTCCGCTGCGGACGCGGACGGTTTCGCCGTCTGTTTCCTGTTCAGGTGCCTCTTCGGCAGTGTCGCCTGAGCCGACGACGTTTAAGAATTCTTGCAGATATTGTGAATTGAATCCGATCTGTACTTCTTCGCCATTGTATTCAGCCGAAACTTTTTCGTTTGCTTCGCCTTCTTCCGAACTCTGAGCGGCGATCTCGATTTCGCCCGTGCGAATCGTCATTTTCACCGAGCGCGTTCGTTCATCAGCCATCAAGGACACACGGCGCAGAGCGTTTTTCATTTCGTCCGAATCAAACGTCACAGTTTTGTCATTATCTTTTGGAATGACCATTTCGTAGTTCGGGAAATTGCCCGAAAGTTTCCGTGTGATCAGCAAGCGTCCGTCAACTTCAAAATAGATGTGATTCGCGTCTTCGCCAAAACTGACGTCGCCCGTCGAATCACGCGAGATCTTGACAAGTTCCATCAGAGCCTTTTTCGGAATCAGCGCGTCCATATTATCCGTGTTGCCTTCGCCCAGATATTTTTGGATGAAAGCGAGCCGATGCCCGTCGGTCGTGACCATTCGCGCTGTGCCGCCATCAATCATAAATTTCGCACCCGAAAGCGTGAAGCGGGATTGTTCGTTGGTGATCGCAAAAGCCGTGTTGCTGATAAAATGATTGAAGATTTCCGCCGAGAGTTTTAAGGGCGCACTTTTAAAAGAGGGAACTTCGGGAAACTGGTCGCGGTTGACACCCGCCAGTCGAAACTTTGATTTGCCGCACGACATTTTTACCCATTCGTTTTCTTCCTTTGTAAAATGAACGTCGGCATCTTCTAAAAGCCGAACGATGTCGAAAAGTTTGCGGGCTTGAATACACATTGCGCCGGGTTGTTTGATTTCGGCTTCGGCTTCACAGCGAATCGTGACATCTAAATCCGTTCCGACAATCCGAATCGTTCCTTCGCCAACCGATTCGATCAATATATTCGATAAGACCGGAATCGTTGATTTTTTTTCGACGATTCCCTGGACAAATCCGAGTTCGTCTTTTAGTGCGCTTTGGTTGATTACAAATTCCATATTTAATTATTCCTCTCTTTTATGCTCCGCTTTATTTTATTATCTTTATTCAGGATATTTTAGGTCTAAATCTATTCTTATACAATCTTGATAACGTCAATATTTATCGCTTTTGATTCTCCGATTTTTACCTTTTCTTACGTTCCCCTTTTACTAATACTAATAACTTAAAAT
>JANLTD010000511.1:0-3620 GCA_031362765.1 Acidobacteriota bacterium
TTTCCGATTCTACTCAATGACCTAAACAGTTACCCAAAATGTCTGAATTTCATATTTAATCTAACTTATTTCCAATTTCCGAACAAAATAAACGGTGACCAGTAAAACGGATGCGCAAACGGTTTTTTGTCGTCCGGAATATATTCAGGCGCATCGCGTTTGCTGAAAGAAAAGACTTTGGAACGCATTGCCAGAATTTTCGCCGTTTTCTCTTGCCGTATTTCGCTGATGACGATCTTTATCGCTGACTTATTGATTTGCCTTTCAATAACTTCGGCATCGGGTTTTCCTTGTAGAAGCGCAATTTGGGCTTCGCGCAAAGCATCGGCTTTCGACATATTTTTATTGTTTCGATAAAAATCCGTCATCAAACGCGGCGTCGAACTGTCAGCCACGCTCCAGAGCGTTGCCATCACCGAATTTGCGCCCAGGCGTTGCGCGAGTTCGGCAAAACCGTCAATTTCGCGGCCGTTGGCATCCGATTGCGCCGCCGCCGTATTACAGGCGGAAAGCGTCAGCAGATCAACGCCCTGAAATAGATTTGTTTCCGCTTTCATATCCGCTAAAGTAAAGGCTGTGCGGTCGCCCAAAAGCAGAAATGAACGGGCCTCATCGCCGGCGCGGAAACTGAAATGCGAGGCAATATGAACAAACGGCAGTTTCAGTTTCAAGGCCTCAATAAAATTTTTTCGGTTAAAATCATCATTCAGAATAGGTTTTCCTTCAAGAATCTTGTCGTTCGGATCATTGAATAACGCGGCTAGTTCGGCAGTGACACCCGGCAAAGGATCAAAAGAAACCTCGTCGCCTAAAACCCTGACCGTCGCGCTTTGCGAGCTTCCAAAACCCGTTCCTGTCCAAACCTTCGATGGATCGCGCGTCATTCTGTTCATATCGGCGCGTGTAAAATTGACGTGATTAAACCGCTCGACCAGATATTGTTTTTTCTCGCCATCGTAGAGCGCCGCCATCGGAACATACCGCAAATTGCCGTCCAAAGACCAAAGAATTGTCTGAGTTTTTTCCGGCAAAAGTGTTTCGATTGGCTTAAAAACCGTTTCGTAAAGTTCGCTGCCAACCGGACGCGGGTCATAATTCGGCGATTGCAGCAATGCCCAAAAATCCAAAGCCTGTTCATTGAGGATCGTCCTTTCAACCGGTGTCGAAACGGATTTAATATTGTCAGCCGTAATAATGAGCAGATGAAAGTCTTCCTCGCCGACCAATTGATAAACGGCGGCCGCTTTTTGCCCCGTACTGACAGAAATTTCACGCAACGCCGTTTGCATTGCCGTAAAATCGGGGATTTCTCCAACCTTATCCTGTTCGTCGGGCGGTTTTGAAAAGGCAGTTTCGGCTTGTTTGAGAATTGACAGAAAATTATCTGAAGCAGTTTTCAGATCGCTTTCCATTTTTGCTAACTCGCTTGTTTCTTTACTCGTCGGTTGGCGTTTTCTTAATTTAAGCTTAAATTCTCCGATTTGATTTTCAAGCAAGCTAACATTTTCGCTTGATTTTTCGTAAAGTGCGACAAAAGTTTGTTCACGCGGAGTTAGTGAGATCAATGTGATTTGATTGGTCTGTGTTTCATCAAAATCAAAAAACTGTTGATCTTTCAGCGAATTGATTATTTGCTGCGCTTCCTGATCGCGTTTTTGACCGAGCAATAGTTCGGCAAGTGTTCGATATGTAAATTCAACCGATTTTAGATAAAGTTTCTGAGTTTCTTTATCAAGTGTTTTGATATTTCCCCGATTTTGCTGATAAGCGTCAACTGCCTTTTTGCCGTATAAAACCGCGACTTTCGGGTTTTCAACTTTGTATAAGAGCATCAAACTGGTCAGCGTATAACCGGTCGCTTCTTCCCTGCCTTTTTTGAGATTTTTGGCGAACGGAGTCAACAGCAGTAACGCCTGATTATATGACAGCAAGGCGTCGGCTTTATTATCGGAATTTGCCTGAACCTTTCCGATGTCCGTCAGAACCGCTGATTTTGACCTGACATTCTGACTGTTGATTAATGGCAGGGCTTGTGAAAAATATTTGATTGCCTTGTCACTTTGATCCGTTTCAAAATAAATTTGCCCGATCACCTCTAAAATAAATCCTTTGTATTGATTGGGCAAGATCTTGCCCGCCTCGTTTTCCGCTTCGATTTTGCCGAGTTCGCTTTCTAAAATTCGTAACGCTTCTTCTTTTCTGCCGACACTGTTGTAGGCTTTTCCAAGTCCGGTGATAACGGTTGTTTCAAATTGTCGGCAATAATCGGGCTGGAATTGTGAATTTCCGGCCGGCTCGTTTTGGCAATTTTGTGACTTAAAGATCAATAATGATCTTTCGTAATAACTTATCGCTTCAGAATAATTTCCGATATGAAGATAATTGCCGCCGATCATTGCAAGCAGCGATGCTTCCCCGGTTATATCTCTAAATTGCTGCCGCATCAGTAACACCTTTTCAGAGATCCTGATGGCTTCAGCGATATTTCCCTCTGCAAAATTTGTCGAAACAGCAAATGTCAGAATATCGGCTTCCAAACGTTTATCGGACACTAATGCACTCAAAGTGATGGCTTCACTCAAACTCTTAAAAGCGGCTTCGGGTCGGCCGTTTGAAACCGCGATCATATGCATATTATTCAAGGTCAAAACTGCCGGTATCAGCTCATTTCGACCTTTTAGAATGTTGAAAATCTGCCGGTTATATTCAAGACATTCCGCGATCTCGCCGAATTCATAATAGGTGACCGCAATATTATTTAAGACCGCCAATTCCCATCTTAGAAAGCGATAATCGCCGGGAAATTTCTCTATTTGAGTTCGGAACAGACTCAGTGATCTCTGATAATTTTCGAGCGCTTTATCCTTTTGCTTTAAGTTTCCAAAGACATCGCCGATATAAACCAAAACGGTCGCTTCACCGGATTTGTCGGGAACAATTTTCAATGTTTGATTGAAATATTCGAGTGCTTCCGTGTTTTTACCCAGATGTGTAAAACCCGTGCCCAATGCAAGCAGTAAGTGCGGTTTGTAACTGTCGTAAAGATTGCCTTTAAGGCCTTGAAAAATATCCCTTGATTGCCGCAGATAATCAACAGATCTTTCATTTTCGCCTTCACGCAGAAAGATTTCCCCCAAATAATAAAGCGAAACGGCCCGGCACTCTTTTACGTCTTCTTTATTACAAAATTCCAAAACCTTTGTGAATTTTTCTTTGGCAATGGTGATCGCACCGGGAATTCCATATAATGTTCCGCGATCATAATTTTCTTTGCCCGCTCTGATCAGGCTGACAATCTCTTCCGGATTTGCTTCTTGTCCAAATATTGCGGACGTCAAGAAAACAATGAGCAAATTAGAGAGGACGATTTTGATAAAGAAATTTTTCCGCATGATTAATCGGCCGCCTTTTTTTAGAAAAAAATTGAAATTGATTAAATGTTATCTTTCGATCTGATCAGGTCTTTGGTTTTTGGTTTTATTCGATGGAAACCCTTTGATTTTCAATCAAAACTACAAAAAATAAGCGGGTGTAATGAGAAATTCAATGCCAATCGGCAAATTCTTTCAAAAGACCAAAAACCAAAGACCAAAGACCTAAACAATTACTAATCTTTCGAT
>JANLTD010000515.1:0-3714 GCA_031362765.1 Acidobacteriota bacterium
ATCGTCTTTGCCCAGATTATGAAAAGCAAGGCCCAATCCGTAAATGGCATCCTCACGATTGGCATCAATCGCGATCGCTTTCTGAAAGGCGGCGATGGCTTCATTATTGCGGCTTAAATTCAAATAATTATCGCCCAAATAGGCAAAAACCGATGCCCAGTTAGGAGAGTTTTTAGCGGCTTTTTCATAATAGGGTAGTGATTTTTCGTATTTTTTTGAATTGTAGTAAATATTGCCCATCCCGAAATTGACTTCGGCATAATCCGGATCCAGGCGCAGTGCTTTTTCATAGTATCCGATGGCGGTATTGGTGTCCTTATCTTCGTATAAAAAGCCCAATTCCTTGTATGGGCGTTCATTATCCGGGTCCAGAACGATGACTTTCTTGAAAGCGATTTCGGCATCGGTTTGATTATCGAGTTTATTATAGGACAATCCGAGATTTAACCATGCCGTGGAATATGCAGGGTCGAGCTTAATCGCCTGTTTACAGGCATTCACTGCCAAAGTATAATATTCGTTAGAAAAATGCGCGACGCCGATCTCATAATAAACCCAGGCTGATTCCGGTTTTATTTTGAGAGCCTTTTGATACGCCTCAATCGAATCATTATATTTGTCCGAATAATCCAGCGCATTGCCGAGAAAAACCCAGGCTTCAAAGAAATCCGGTTTCAGCCGGACAGCGTCGCGGTAGGCTTTCACCGCATCCGGGTAGTTGTCCAATTCGTAATAAGAATTAGCCAGATAATAATATGATTCCGGAATATTGGGATTCGCTTGGTTCAGCCGTTTGAACTTTTCAATTGCCTGCGTATATCTTTTGGCATTATAATCTGCAATAGCGTCGTCATAAAGTTTGTCAAGATCCGCCTGCCCAAAGGCAGCAACAGCAGTAATTTGAATAACTAACAACAAAATTAAGAGTTTCTTTTTCATTTTCTCTCCTCTTTTCTAAAACAAAGATCTCAATCAGCTATTGGAACAAATATATCTCAACTTCATCATTCTTGTACATTCGCTATGGAACAAAAGCCTGAATTACCTGAACAGATTCGAGAAGTTGCTTGGTTGGCATATTTGTTGAATGTTATTCAGACTTCGATTTAAAGTTGAGCGATTTTGAATTCAGATTAGAGGCAGGCTTCAATTACCGGTTACGCCGCAACATTTTTTGAATTTCTTGCCGCTGCCGCAGGGACATGGTTCATTGCGACCGGTTTTCTCTACTTTTTGCTGTCGAGGTGGACTTAAAGCCTTTTCCAAATCAGATATATCTTCCGGCTTATCCGGTTCAAACCCAATGATGTAAATCCACTCATGTTCGGCGCAAATCGCTGTTACTTGACGGGCTCGTTCTTCTGACTGAACGCGCATAATTATTGGTTTTTTCGTCGTCCCAAGTTTAGCCATATTTTTCTTGACGCGGTTGTCTATCTTCTTTTTTTCTTCTTCCGTTGTTTTATTCTGCTGCTACATCCCAGTTGTATCTCTGAACCGGTTTTTGCGGGACGCTTGAATAGTTCATAATGCCGCTTTAAACGTTCGACATATTTTTCATCGGTTAAAAGCTGCTCAAACAAACCAAGCAAAACGGGTGAGTATTTGGTTTGAGGATTTATTGGGTCAAGCGAAGGTCCCTTGCAATCCACGGCGTTTTCTTTGTCTCCCAGCCATCTTTCGTAGAACTCCAAATTCTCCCGGCCATAGTTTAATGTCGCCCAGACCTTCGAATCGGTGGTCGGGGTCACCACACTAATTATGACCCGGCGGCAGTCGCAACCAGCTTCGTTGCAATAAAGTTCTACGAACCCATATTCACCATCGGGAAGATCATCTCTCCCAAAAACAGTAAGCATTCTTTTTTCATCGACTGCCAGATCAAGATATTTAGTATAAAACGGAATCATTGGCATAATAATTCTCTGTTATTCAAAGGTCAAAATGCTATCAGATAGCAAATTTTGATGCAAGTTTCTAACGGCGGAAATCACAGTGCCGCACCCTGGCAGTAATGTCATTCTCTTACCCGACTTTGGCACGGCGTGATAGAAAAACTATCTTTCGCAGCCACCGGAAAACCCGTTTTCCGACAAAACAAGTTTGATGTTCTTTAGGTTTTCAGTCAAAACGATTTTCTTTGACGGTGAATGAAATGCGCTGTCTCCTGCTTCACCTCGCACCTCAAGCCAATAAGCTTCGCTTGTAAGACCTTCAAGTTTAAATTTTCCGTCTTCGTCGGTTTTGGTCTGAGTTGGGCTAAATTCGACTGCAAAACCATTCGAACGCTCGCTTTGAGGGCAGAGTAACATAACTTCCACGTCGCTTGCCGGCTTTCCGTCTTTCCAAAAGACTTGTCCTTCAATAGTTCTGACCTGAAACTCATCGGGCAGAATGAAATTTAATCCTTCAATCTTTCGGCCTAATCCAACTTTTATTACGGCGGCATTCTCCCGCTTAAATGTTCCGGGATAATAATATTTGCGGTCTTGGTTGTAGTCTTTGTGTTGTAGCTCAAGAAACAAAACATACTCGCCGGGCGGAACGCCTTCAACGGTGAACTCCCCGTTCTCACCTTCCGAATGCCCATAAACATTTCTCTGGTTTTTGTCTTCGTTGGTCGAAAGAAGATGGAGAAAAATTGAGTTAAAGCCAATACCGTTTTTGTCAACAACACGCCCATTAGCCTTGCCCGTAAAATATGCTTCAAAGCCAATGCCAGCCGTGCCTCTATCGTCCACTTCGACTACTTCAAAATCATCTTCGATATAATAATTTTGCGGCATTTGCGGCTCGACGCGATACTTTCCAGCTTTTATCTTTTTAACTTCAAACTCGCCATCCTCGTTGGTCGTTACGACGACAGTTTTACTGTCTTCACCAGTAATCTTAACCTTAATATTGGGAAAAGGTTCGGCACTGCCGCCGCTCACTTTTTTTACGTCAATCCAAATTCTGCCCTGCAAATTACCGCCCGTTCCGGAAGGTGGCAAATTTCGCAAAAACTTTAAGTCTTCCTCAACATATTTGCTGCTGATTGGCGATGTTCTAGTGCAAACGCCGCTGTAAAATAAATTTTCGTTTTTCTCACTTCCGTAAGCATAAACAACATAAACCTCGCCGCGCTTCAAACCGTAATCACCGCAGCTAGTTCCTTTCATACTGTCAACTGTGATAGTGATTTCGTTTGGAATATTTCCCTTAAACAGTTCTTCGACAGTAAAGCGAATCTGACCGGCTTCAAGTTGATATGCTTTTCCTTTTTCATCCTTAACGGAAAATTTCTCAGTTCCGCCGAGCATTCGCCCGATAAATATTGCTTTTGCACGATTAAACTCAATAGGCGGGTCGCCAGTTGCACAACTACAAGCGTGAACGACAGAAGGAATTGAGAAAAAGCAAAATGTAATGATTGTGATGAAGAGGCTTTTCATATTTTTTTACTAAATTTATTATCGCGCCATCTTTCGATAGACGAAAGTGCTGAACGACCCAAGCTCAGCGACCCGGGGCATGGGACGCAACGATTGCAACCGCGACGCTCCCGCCGGGTTCGCTGCAGCGCATGGTTAGGCGACGTCATTGGTCTTGGCTTTCTGATTCATCTGTGTGGTCAGTGCCTGTGCGAGGCCGCCCGAACCGCCGCTACATCCAATCGCGATGTAGTGGCCATACTGGTGAAGCGTCTCGTCTGAAAGGAGGAACGCGGCGGCG
>JANLTD010000529.1:0-5069 GCA_031362765.1 Acidobacteriota bacterium
GGCGGCATTTCGTACATTATAAAGGGTTCCCGCCTGAAGGCGGGACTCAAAACTTTCAGCAAAAAAGGCAGACTTTTTTACAAAAGTCCGCCCTGCTAATTTTTATGATTAAATCTGATTCATTATCTATATGCGCTCGAACCGACTTTCGGCAGATTATAGACGTCCGCCAGAGTGTTCAGCTCATACCGCACGTTGGCCCAATTCTTTTCCGTTGCCGCGCCGAAGTTGTAATTTTTCATATTCTTATCAATATCGGAAGCGATGTTCAGACATTTGCGAACTTCGTCTTTGTTTTCGATCCACGCATCGCGGCGTTGGAATTCGCGTGATAACTCGTCGGTTGCGCCTTCTAAGTCACGGGCTCGTTTCATCAGCCAATCTTCGCGGCTCGTGCCATTAAGACGGCTTCGGTCAAGCGAGCTGTCATACTTGCTGACAAAATTATCAACCCGATCTTCAACCCGATCAACAATAACTTTGACTTGCGCCTTCGATTTCATTCGACCACGCGATTCACGACGCTGTGCGTTGCTTTCGCTTGCAAACGTCAAAACCATTAAAACTGCCGCCAATCCAACAAACATATTTACAAAATTTTTTCTCATCTTTTTTATTCTCCTTTTGCTTATTTATTAAGCTTATTTATTCCTTCATAAAATTAAGCGAATCTATCGTCGCTCGGTTGTTCAGACGCAGTAAATTTTCAAAAAGTCGAAGTAATTTACAAAAAAAAAATAATATTTTTTTCTTGTAAATTATTATGCAAAAAGCGTTTTGCCGCTACGTCAAACAAGCTTTTGTATCTGCTTAGGTCTTTGGCTTTTGGTCTTTGGTTTTTGGTTTTATTCAATGGAAACCCGAAGATTTTCGATCAAAATGCGCGGAAAAATAAGCATATTGGTGAGAAATTCATCGCCAATATGCAATTTCTTCCAAAAACCAAAGACCAAAGACCTAAACAATTACAAGATTTTGTGAAATCCGAAATCCGCAATCCCAAATCCACAATCCACAATCAATCATGCCATTTCTCAGTCATATCACACCAGATCGCAAGCCCTCGCCAATCGCCGAATTTCTCGTAAAATAACTCAATTTCCTTATCATTGCAAACCTGCTCAGAGTTGTGCTTTTTGTAAAACGAGGAGCGCAGCCACGAATCGAGCGCGAGCCCGTCGTAGCGTCCGACGAGCTTCAAAAGGTTTTCCGCCGCATAATCCCCGACGCCTTTGACGCTTTTCATTTCTTTTTTGAGTTCCTTGGTCGGTAATGCAGAATTCAGCCAGGTTTCGGGATCTAATTTTCCGCTTGCCACTTTTTCGGCGAGCTCGGCAAAATAGGGCGAACGATAGCCGGCGCGAATCTCGGCGCGGTAAAAGTCTGCCGAAACATTCGCCATCGCTTCGGCTGTCGGAAAACCGCGTTTGCCGACCGCAGTTTCCGCGCCGAGTTTCGCGACCAAATTCGTCGTCATATTTTTTGTCAAAGCCCACGAACAATTTGTCGTGCAGATAGTTTTGACCAGATCTTCAAAAACTGTCGGCGAACGAAGTAGTCGGCCGGCACTCATTTTGGCGACCCACGCAAGCCGCTCTTCTTTGCTTGTCAAACGATAAAACTCGCTCAGGTTTTCATCAAGGCGCAAAATGCGGCGCACATCCCGCAGAATTTTCTCTTCAGTCTTTTTACTGATGTTGACATCGGAAATCTCGATCTCGATCTTGCCGTCCGTTTCGCCGATCGTCACGGAAATCGGGTTTTCATCAGTCAGAACAAAGCTTAAACGCCAGTTTTCCTGGTCGAGTTCAAACGGCAAAAGATCGTACCAGCCGTGGCTGCACACCGCAGTTTTGAAGTTAAAATCGCCGTTTGACTCAAGAATAAGTTTCGTCTTCATATAAAGAAATTCTATTCTGAAAAATTTTTCTTTACAAATCCTGACATTTGTTCGGCCAAAACAGGTTTTGGTTCGTCAAAGAAAAGAGGAAATAATTCCATTGATCGGTTGATAAGACAATAAAACGTATTATTTTAAAATAGTGCTTGAAATTTACAGGCAAAATCCGATATGATTGAAGGTGTAAAACATCATTTAACGGCAGTTTTCCCGTAAGTCGTTATAATTCAACCCGGTTTAATTAAAGTTTAAGTATAAGTTCTAGGAGGAAAGGGTATGATAAGCAGAAAATCGTGCTTACTTTTAAAAGTATTAAGTGCAAGTTTCGCAATATTTCTGTTGGCGTTCCCTGTTTTAGCGCAAGAAGTAGATCCGGATCCGGATTCGCCGACACCTGTTTTGTTGAGCGAACCGGAGACAACACGCGCATTAACAGCGATTCCGACAAAAATAAAACGCGCCAACCAATTGAAAAATCAAGATACGGCATTTGCTCTCGAGGAGAATGTCACTATTTATGTAACGAACCTTGACCTGTTGAAAGGTGAAGGCGCAAATGCGTTCCGCGTTTATGCCGAAGATGTCAAAGGAAGAAAATACCGCTTTCCGGTCTTGGATTTCCAGCCCGCCAAAGGATTGGCCGGCGTTTATGCTTTGACCATTAAACTGAAAGATGAAGTCGGGTTTTGGGAACCGCCGACGGCTGACGGCGATGTTTTGATCAATGTTACTTGGCGCGGTTTGACAAGCAATCGTGTCCGCCTCGGTTTAGGAATCGCGGGCGGCGATATCAAAGACGATGAGGGTTCTGTGCCGACACCGCTTTATGGAACACCGACGAAGAGCACGGAACGTCAGACGGACGATTTGGTCGGTTATCGATGGTCGGGCGACCGCATCCGATTTTTGGAACAGGCGACATTTGGTCCGACAGCTGACCTGGATAACCGCGTTCGCCGTATCGGTCTGCGAACCTGGCTTGCGGAACAATTTGAAATTCCGTATCCTTCTGCGACCAATCCGTATCCGAATGTTCTGATGCAGCCAGTAAATCCGATAGCGACGTGCGACAACGATCAAACCGTCACGCCCGATGTTCCGGTCACCTGTTTTCGTGATAGTTACACAATGTATTTGCCCCAAATTTGGTTTTACAAAGAGGCATTATACGGCGCGCCGCAATTAAAGCATCGCGTTTCGTGGGCGTTAAGCCAACTCTGGGTAATCTCGGGCGTTGACACACAGCAGTCGAGCCATATGATTGCCTACCATCAACAAATCAGCAAAAATGCTTTCGGCAATTGGCGAACATTGATGTCCGATATCACGCTTAATCCGGGAATGGGCAATTACCTCGATATGATCCGTTCGACAAAGACCAACCCGAACGAAAATTATCCGCGTGAGGTTTTGCAGCTTTTCAATATCGGTTTGTTTATGCTCAATCAGGACGGCACGCTCCAACTTGACGGACTGGGCAATCCGATTCCGACCTACGACCAAAACACAGTCAACAATTTTACAAAAGTCTTTACCGGTTGGGGAATTTGTAATGTCAACAATGTCGCGATTTGTCCTAATATTATTGTGGGCGCTCCTGATTATAAAGACCCGATGCTGCTCGTTCCCGCTAACCACGATGTAACGACAAAAACTCTTTTGACCTATCCGGGCTCGACAACAACCAACATTGCGGCTTGTACGGGTTGCAACACAGCGGCGATCACGACTTACGCGAACAACTCGCTCAATCAGGCTTTGGATAATATCTATAATCATCCGAACGTCGCGCCGTTTGTCAGTAAAGCATTAATTCAGCAAATGGTCACGAGCGACCCGTCACCGGCCTATGTCGGTCGCGTCGCGGCGGTATTCAATGCCAACCGGACAAGTCAGACGCAGATGAAGGAAGTTGTCAAGGCGATCTTGCTCGATCCGGAAGCACGCGGCAACGTCAAAACCGACCCGATCTACGGAAAACTCCGTGAACCGGTTCAATTGATGACCAATCTGTTCCGACAAGTCGGCGTGACGTCAGCCGACGGCTTATCGCAAAGCGACGGGGACATCAATCGTTTCTCGGCAGCTTTGGCGCAAAGCGTTTTTAATGCACCAACGGTCTTCAATTTTTATCCGCCGACCTATATCGTGCCGGGAACTTCTCTGTTAGGCCCTGAATTTGCAATTTTCAATACGGGAACGGCGATCGGCCGCGCCAATTTCGGTAATTCGACAGTTTTCGGACAGATCAATGTCTCGCTGCCCAATACGCCGAACGGCACGAGAGTCAATTTTACCGAACTACAGGGAATCGCGGCGGCAGATACAACCAGCAATCAATTGATGGATGTTCTCAACCAAAGATTGATGCACGGAGTGATGTCTGCGTCAATGCGAAGTCAGATCCTGGCGGGAACCAACGTGGTTGCGTCAAGTGATCCGTTGACCCGCGCTAAAACGGCGGTTTATTTGATTGTGACTTCGTCGCAATATCAGGTGCAAAGATAGTCATTAGTCTTTAGTCATTTGTTTTTGGTTTTTGGTGAGTTGATTTACGAATTAACTTCTACCGACAAAAGATAAATGACTAAAGACACACAAGGAGAATATAATGAAACAAAACAGACGAGAATTTTTAATAAAATCAGGTTGCGCCTTGAGTATGACTGCACTGGCGTCGCAAATGCGCCATTTCGGCTTGATGAGCGCGATGGCGCAGGAAGTTGACAACAGCAATGATAATGCTGTGCCGAGCGATTACCGCGCCTTGGTATGCGTTTTTCTGTCGGGCGGAAACGACGGCAACAACACGCTGATCCCGAATCATAACGATGCGACGATCAGCAATTATACCGCGTATTTCAACGCCCGCAACACGCAGGGTTTGGCACTCGCGCAAGCCTCGCTGTTGCCTATCACGGTTCCGCGAATGGGTAATCTGACGTATGGTTTGCATCCGGGTCTTGGTCCGCAAGCGCCCGCGACCAATATTGTCAATAACGGCATCCACGATTTGTGGGCTTTAGGCAAGATGGCGGCGGTCACAAATGTCGGAACGCTCGTTGCGCCGATGACCAAAACGCAATACCAAAACGGTTCGGTGCCGAAACCTTTTCAGCTTTTTTCGCATTCGGATCAGGTTTCGCAGTATCAAGGCGGACGCAGCGAC
>JANLTD010001124.1:0-1589 GCA_031362765.1 Acidobacteriota bacterium
AATCTCAGCACCGAATTTGAAAAGCGCAAACCTTGGATAACAAAATTTCACCTTGCCGGAGAAGATTACGGCGGAAATTTTGACGCGATGAACGATGCGCGGATCACGCAGTTTTTCGAGATTTTCCCCAATATTGAAACAGTTTTGGAACTCGGCTCGCTTGAAGGCGGACATAGTTTTGCTTTGGCGCAGAATCCCAAAATCAAAAGAGTTGTCGCAATCGAGGGACGCCAACATAATGTCGAAAAATCAGAGTTTGTCAAAGAATTTTTGGATGATAAAAAAGTCGAATTCGTTCAGGCAGATATTGAAAAGATGGATTTCGGGCAGTTTGGCGCATTTGATGCGGTGTTTTGTTCGGGTTTGCTTTATCATCTGCCCAAACCCTGGGAATTGATTCCGAAACTGGCTCGAATCAGTAAGAGTATTTTTATCTGGACGCAGATTTCCGAAGAATCCAAAGCAAAAAAAATGCGCGACGGCTGGCGCGGGAAATTTTATCGCGAAGGCGGATTATTCGATCCTTTGAGCGGCTTGAGCAAAAAGTCTTTTTGGCTTTCGCTCGGTTCGCTGATTGGTTTGATGACCGCGAACGGCTACCGGGAAGTAAAAATCATCGAACATAATCTGGCGCATCCGAACGGCGCGGCCGTGACGCTGGCGGCGACGCAAGGTAAATTCAATTTAACTTTGGAGAAATAATTTTTGTCTGCGGAAACCGATAAATCAACAAATATAACCTTCATTAAACCGGCGGGCGCGTGGCTCAGTCTTGATCTCAAAGACCTTTGGACTTACCGCGAATTGCTGTATTTTTTGACGTGGCGCGATGTCAAGGTGCGTTATAAACAAACGGCGATCGGCGTTCTTTGGGCAATTCTGCAGCCTGTTCTGACAACTGTACTTTTTACGGTGATTTTCAGCACAGTAGCGCGTTTTGAGTCGCATAACGTGCCGTATCCGCTGTTTGCTTTGAGCGGTTTTATGCTTTGGCTGTTTGTTTTTAATTCAATTACGTTTGCCTCGAACAGTCTGGTCGGCAACGCGAATCTCGTTACGAAGATCTATTTTCCGCGCCTTATCGTCCCGGTCTCGGCGACGCTTGCCGGGTTGATCGATATGCTTTTCAGTTTCGCGGCGCTGATCGTACTGATGATCTATTACATCGTATGGCAAAACGCTTTTACACTGTCGTGGCAGATTCTATTCGCGCCCGTTTTTATATTCTTGACCGTTGTTTTGGCACTCAGCCTGGGAACTCTTTTTTCCGCCTTGAACGTGCGTTTCCGCGACGTAAAATTTGCTCTGCCGTTTGGATTGCAAGTCTGGATGTTGGCGTCTCCGATATTTTATCCGCCCGAAATTTTGTCGGAAAAAGCCCGTTTGATTCTCGCTTTTAACCCATTGACGGGAATTCTGCAAGGTTTTCGCGCCGCGCTTTTTGCCGATAGATTTGATTGGTTCACAATCGGTATTTCGTCGGCGATGATCGCCTTTTTGATGCTCGTTTCGCTTTTCGTTTTCAAACGAATGGAAGACGATTTCGCGGATTTGATTTGAAATTTGGTCTTTGGTTTTTGGTTTTTGGT
>JANLTD010000590.1:0-1663 GCA_031362765.1 Acidobacteriota bacterium
AAGACTGGCCTGATTTGATCGGGTAATTTTTAACTTATTAAAAGAATGATAATTGTCATTGCAAACCAAAAAGGCGGTGTTGGAAAAACAACCACCGCTATTAATCTATCCGCAGCCTGCGCAAGACAGGGTAAAAGAGTCTTACTAATAGATCTGGATCCGCAGGGAAATAGTTCGCTTTCATTTATTGGTTCTGAAAATATTAATGGAAGCGCTTTTGAGCTTTTAACTGAGCTTGAGCAGCCCTGGGAAAATTTCATACATCATACAAAGGTCAAAAATTTAGATCTTGTCCCGTCAAAAATAAGTCTCGCGAAAATGGAAGCCAAACTTGTTGGGGATTTTGATGCGATCTTTAGATTACGCGACCGGATCGAAGAAATACGGAATCAGTATGATATTATTTTATTCGATACTCCGCCGACCCTCGGTATAATCACTGTTAATGCGCTTGTTGCGGGCACCCATGTTTTGATTCCGATTCAATCATCTTATTTTGCATTAGAGGGAACTGACGATCTTCTTGAAACGATTGAAAAAGTTCGGGCACGCCCCAATCCGGACTTAGATCTGATGGGGGTTTTGGTGACGCTATTTGATAAACGTACTTCGCTATCTAAAGACGTCGAGGCTCACATCCGTAAAGTGTTTGGCGCAAAAGCCTTTAAGACGATAATAACAAGAAGCGTCCGGCTTGAAGAGTCGCCTGCACATAAAGAGACTATTTTCACATTTGCACCTAATTCATCGGGCGCTATTGAGTATTCTAAACTTTGTAAGGAGGTTTTAGGACGTGGTTAATAAAAGAGGTCTTCCGACAGAAATTAAAATGCGCCATGACTCTCATTATGTCGAGGAGTTTGTTAAAACCAATCGATCGATCGGTAAAGTTATTTCCATAAATCTAATTGAACCAAATCCGGATCAACCGCGGGTTGAAATCGGCGATTTAACTGATCTAACGAACTCCATAAAACAAAAAGGCGTTTTAGAACCTTTGCTGGTTAAACCCATCCGTGAAACCGGACATTGGATGATCATTGCCGGCGAGCGGCGTTGGCGGGCGGCTAATTTAGCAGGATTGAGGGAAGTCCCGTGTATTGAACTCGATATTGATGCTCAATCCATCGCCGAGATCGCGCTGATCGAGAATTTGCAAAGAAAAGATCTGACAATTTGGGAAGAGGCCGATGGCCTGGCGGCACTTGCCAAAAGCTATGGTTATACACACGAAGAAATCTCTAGGAAAATTTCGAAAAGCCGTACAAATGTCACAGAATCGATGACCATCGCCGGTATTCCGCCGGAAATACGGGAAAAATGTCGCGCTGCAAACTTAAATGCCAAATCCACCCTACTTGAAATTGCGCGCCAGTTTGATGATTCGGAAATGCTGCGTTACGTCCAGAAATTGGCTGATCAAAGCTCGAACCGTGATCTGTCTCAGAAATCCGGAAAGAAATTGCGTCAACCTAAAAATCCGGTGAAAGGACTTAAACCGAAAGATACCGTCGACTCTTCAACCGATTATTCAAGTGAACATATCTTTAATTATCATTCGCCAAAATTTGCGCTTGAAATAAGATTTGCGGACACAACCGTATTCGATAAGAAACATATCCTACAAGCGCTTAAAGAAACTTTTGATTCTGTTAAATCAAGA
>JANLTD010001126.1:0-6509 GCA_031362765.1 Acidobacteriota bacterium
ACTGACCACTGACCACTGACTTATGACTGATCACACATTTCCGAGCGTTTTTTTTATCTATTTGTTCATTTTTATAGTTGCCTTTGGTGCGTTGTTCTTTTTCATACGCAGTTACAAGGACGGCTATTGGGGAAAAGATAGTGAAGAAGTGAAATATCGAATGCTCGAAGACGATGACAACGGAGGCGAAGATGGACGAAAACAAAGAAAATGATGAAATTAAAGAATATGCGGATGGTTGGATGACCGAACGCAAAGGCACGGATGCGCCCGTTTTTCTGAAAGCCGCGTTTGTCGTTATTTCAATGGGCTGTCTGACCTATCTGATCGATTATATGAACGGTGAAACCGGCAACGCCGAACGCGGCGGTTTGGTGCAGGCTTTTAACAGAGTGACCGGCACGGCGGACGGTTTTATGTATTTGGTGGCAGGTCTGATTCTGATCTACGCGATTATTTTGATCGTTTTTGTCTTCAAGAAATTCCGTGATTAAAAAGGATTGTGATGAGCGAAGAAACTTTACAATTTGAACTTGTTGACCAAAAAGACGCGGATTATTGGATGAAAATGGTCAAGTGTCAGGACGCTTGTCCGGTTCACACGGACGCTTGCGGATATGTGGCGGCGATTGCCGAAGGGCGCGACCTCGACGCTTACAAGATCGCCCGGGCGACCAATCCTTTCGCTTCGATCTGCGGCCGTGTCTGCGGCGCGCCGTGCGAGGCGAATTGCCGGCGCGGTGCGCTTGATACGCCGATCACGATTCGGGCATTAAAGCGTTTTGTCAACGACAAATACGGACCCGAAACGGGTGATTTTACATATTACAAAGAAGGCTGCAATACCAAAATGCTGCCGCCCGAGCGTGGCGAAGGCGAGCCGGTCGCGATTATCGGCGCGGGTGTTGCCGGAATGACGGTGGCGCACGATGTGGTGCAGTTTGGCTAGAAAGTAACGGTTTTTGAAGCATATTCCGAACCGGGCGGAATGTTGACGGCCGGCGTGCCCATCTATCGTCTGCCGAGAGATCTTGTCCGGGCCGAAATAGACGTAATTCTTTTGATGGGAGTCGAATTGAAATGCAATATGCGGCTCGGACAAGATTTCACCATCGCGAGTCTTCGCAAAGAAGGCTACAAAGCGATCTTTCTCGGGATCGGTCTCCAAAAGGGAAGAAAAATTCCGCTCGAAGGCGCGGATCTGCCGCAGGTTTTTGACGGACTCGATTTCCTGCGCCCCTTTAACGAAGGAAAGCCGATGGAATTAGGCAGAAGAATCGTCGTTATCGGCGGCGGCAATGTCGCTTTTGACGTCGCGCGGTCGGCGGTTCGATCCGTCAAAGTTCCGATGGCGGATGCCGAATCGGATATGGAGCGCAGCGAACGCATCGCTTACGACGTGGCGCGTTCGGCACTTCGTCTGAGCGGCGACAAGGAAGTTCATCTGGTCTGTCTCGAAAACCGCGATGAGATGCCGGCGGACGAGATCGAGATCGAGGAAGGCGAAGAAGAAGGAATCAGACTTCACGCGGGGCGCGGACCGCGCGTGATTTTGAATGACGAGGGTTTTGTGACCGGTCTGAGAACCGTCAAATGTCTTTCCGTTTTTGACGAAAACGGAAAATTCAGTCCGAAATTCGACGAAGAAGCGGTCGAGGACATTGCGGCGGATACGATTATGTTTGCCATCGGTCAGCAATCCGACCTGACTTTTTTACAACCGGATGACGGAGTCGAGGTCGAGAACGGTTTGATCAAAGTTGACCCCGATACATATCAGACGACCGCGCCGGATGTCTTCGCGTGCGGCGATGTCGCCCACGGACCACGGCTTTTTATTCACGCCATCGCCTCGGCACAGATCGCGGCGCGGACGATGCACGATTATCTGCGCGGAACGCGCACCGATGTCGTCGTCAAAAAGAGTTGGCAACCCGCCAATTACACGATGGTCGAAGGTTGGGATCAGATGAAGCGCAAATTGCCGCCGGCTCTCGGCAGCGAACTTCGCGCTTCTTCAAACGAAATTGTCGAAATAAATTACAGCGAAACGGAAGCGCGAAAACAAGCCGCCCGATGTTTGCGGTGCAATGTCAACACGGTTTTTGATACTTCGATCTGTATTGCGTGCAATGGCTGCGTTGATGTTTGTCCTGAAAATCTGATCAAGCTGGTCGGGCTCGATCAGGTTCGTTCGGATAATTACCTGATGCAGATCGCGGCGGATTCGCTCGGTATTACCGAAGAAAACTTAAGCGGTTACAGCAACGAAGAACTGACCGAACTCGGCGGAATAATGCTGAAGGACGAATCAACCTGTATTCGCTGTGCGATGTGCGCTTCGCGTTGTCCGACGAATGCGATCTTGATGAAACGGTTTGAATTTTCGCGGGAATGCGTGACGATTCACGCACGAAATCCGAAGATCAAATATCAATCCGGTGCTTGAGTCCCTGCTAAAGCAGGCAAAAGCCGCCGGAAAAAGGGACTCAAAACATGCGGAAAGTTCCACGGTTTGCTCCATTCGACGAAATTTTCCGCTTAATTTATCAATGAATGTTTGGGAATTTTACGTAATTTTTGCATTGGGATTGGTCAGCAGTCTGCACTGCGTTTCGATGTGCGGTCCGATCGTTTTGTCTTACAGCCTGCCGCTCGGTTCGCGAAAATTTTCAGAGCAAATATTGGCGCATTTTTCTTACAACGCGGGACGAATTTTAACTTATTCTGTGCTTGGCGCAGTTGCCGGATTGTTTGGCGGAACGGTTGGTTTTATCGGACAACTTGCGGGTTACGAAAATATCGCCGCGATTGCCGCCGGCGTTTTAATGATTTTTGCGGGAATCCTGATGCTCGACCTCGTACCAAGTAAGCGTTTGCAAAAATTCAATCCGCTGCTTTACACTTCGCGGTTTCTGAAACCGGTCGGCAGCCGCATATCTTCAACCTCGATCGGGAATAAATTCTCGCTTGGTTTACTGCTCGGATTTATGCCGTGCGGTCTGATCTATGCCGCGCTGCTCAAGTCAATGGCAACAGGCACAGTGTTTGCAGGCGCATTAACGATGACAGCGTTTGGATTAGGAACCGCCGCGTCGCTGCTGGCGATCGGAATTTTTTCGGCAGCCTTTAGTCTGAAACTGAGTCGTTGGGGCAGCCGTCTCGCGGCGGTCAGCGTTTTACTGCTCGGTTTGTTCTTGGTGACACGCGGCGTGATGCCGTTGATGGCGGCGCAGCCGAATACAGAGCAAATTGAGGAAGTTCCGGCTTGTCATCAGCACTAAATTTGATGTTTGGGAAAATACGAAAATGTTAGGTGAAAGCGGCACAACCGCGAAAAATTCCACAGTCGTCGGGGAAAAAACAGACGTTGCTGCGAACACAAAAAAAGCGCCTCGTCAACGAAAAAAACTGCCGGTCGTCAACAAAGATTTTCAACTCGAAAAATACAATTGGCACCGTCTGCGCCGGATCATTCATCTGGTTTGTTTTCTGATTTTCGTTGCGCTTCCATTTTTTAACGTGATGCGTTTCGACATTCCCCGGCAGAGATTCTATATCGCGGGATTTGAACTCTGGATCAATGAATTTGCGATCATCTTTTTTTCGCTGATGTTTTTGATGTTTTGTGTCGCCGCTATTTCGATGCTTTACGGGCGGGTCTATTGCGGCTATATGTGCCCGCAGATGATCTTCAGCGAAGCCTCGATAAATCTTGAAGAAAAGATAAAAACCTTTCTCAATAAAAATTTCGCCAAACAAAGTTTGACCGTCCGTTTGTGGATGAATCGGATCGCTGTTTATGCGATTCTTGGCCTTGCTTCGGTCTTTTTGGCGTTTGTTTTTATCTCGTATTTTGTTGAGCCGCGTGATCTGTTCCAGCGTTTGATCTCGCTCGATATTGTGACGGCAGGCGGCATTGAGGGAGCGGTCGTGACGATTGTCGCCTTCGTTGATTTTGCTTTTTTGCGGCAAAGATTTTGCACGACCGTTTGCCCTTACGGATATTTGCAGGGAATTTTGGGTGATGACAATACGCTCGTTGTTCAATACCGCGACGAACGGGAGATCTGTGTCGAATGCAAAAAATGCGTCCGCGTTTGCCATATGGGCATTGACATCCGCAATTCGCCTTATCAGATCGAATGCATTCATTGCGGCGAATGCGTGGACGCTTGCAGATCAATTATGGGCAAGTTCGGCGAAGACACGTTGGTGCATTACGCGTGGGGCGAAAAGGGCGAACTGCTCGGCGATAAAAAAGCGAAATGGTTTAAGCGAATCGGTTTGCGCGACGCAAAAAGATTTGCGGTTTTTGCGATCATACTGGTTTATGCGGCGAGTCTCGGTGTTGCGCTTTCGATGCGCCACAGTATTTTGGTCTATATCGCGCCGAACCGCGCGACTCTTTACCGCATTGGCGATGACAGCCGCATTTACAATACTTTCCGAATGACGATCGCCAATCGCGGAAGCAAAGACGCGGCCGTTTCGCTCGCGATAGATGGTCTTCCCGGGGTGGAGATGTCTTTGCCGTCGAATGAAATTGTTTTGAAGGCGGGCGAAAGCGTTCAGCAGGAATTTGAAATTTTAGTTCCCGCACGGAGTCTGGCGCAGGAAGTGAATCATTTTGAAATAGCGAGCGTCGCCGAACCCGACAAAACGAAAGATGTTTTCGAAGTGACCTTTATTATGCCGTTGGAGAAAAAATAAAGAAATGAGAAAAGCAATAGTAGATTTTTGGAGTGAAAAACAAGGCGTTATTCTGAGAATAATGTTGAGCGCAATTATGGTGCTGTTTATCGGCATCCTGATCGCCGTCTATTTTGTCGCGAAACAAGCCAATCCGGTTTTTCTTGACGAAAAAGGAAAACCGGTTCAAACGCAAACCGAATCGCCCGGTTATTAAAGAGTTTTTGCCTACGAAACACACGAAATAAACTAAAAAAAACTCTTAAAATTTTTTCGTATCTTTCGTGTGTTTCGCAGGCAAAAAAAACAAAATTATGAGCCAATCTGAAAAACAATGCGATCTGTGCGGTTTGAGCGTCGGGCGCAATCCTTTTTCGCAAAATTTCAGCGGAGAACAAAAAGAATTTTGCTGTCTCGGTTGTTTGAACGTCTATACGATCCTGACCGAAAGCGGCGTCATCGAAAGCGGTCAGGACATCCGGAACAGCGAAATATTCAAACGCAGTCTGGCGCTCGGGCTGATCTAAAACCGCCAAGAAACCGAAGAAATCTTTCAGCTTCCGGCGGACGCGCCCATCAAGGAAACGCTTCTGCACGTTTCGGGAATGTGGTGTGCGGCGTGTTCGTGGCTCATCGAACACAGTTTGAAAAAGGAACGCGGCATTGTCTCAGCCGAAGCGTTTTTCGCGTCGGATCTGGTCAAAGTCAAGTATTGCCCGCAATATCTGCCGCCCGAACGGGTTCGCCAACGCATCGAACAACTCGGGTACAAAGCAAGCGAATTTGATCCCGACAGCGAAACCGCGGCGGCCGAAAAACGCGATCTGGTTTTGCGGATCGGTGTTGCGGGTTTTTTGTGGGCGAATATTATGACGCTCAGTGTTCCGCTCTACGTCGGCTATTTTCAGGAAATAAACCCGGGCGTTAAATTTCTGTTCCCGTTTATCCTGATGCTTCTCGCCGCGCCCGTTATTTTTTATTCCGCAAAACCCATCTTGCAGCTCGCCTGGAGAGGTTTGCTCAATAAAACGATCCGGATGGAAACCTTGCTTGCGACCGGAATCTTAGCCGCATATATTTACAGTTCAGTTCAGGCATTTCGCGGCGAAACGCTCGTTTATTTCGACACTGCAGCCGCGATCGTGACATTGGTTTTGCTAGGCAAACTGATGGAAAAAGGGGCAAAGGAACGCACGGCGCGGGCGATTTCGATGCTTTATCGTTTGATGCCTAAGAAAGCCCGCCTTTTTGTTGACCGCACCGAGAGATTCGTTTCGATAGATGCCTTACGCGAAGGCGATATTTTTGTCGTCAAAGCCGGCGAACGGATTCCGGCGGACGGAATCGTGATCGAAGGCGAATCGCACGCCGACGAATCGCTGCTGACGGGGGAATCGAATCCGATCTCTAAAATGAGCGGCAGCGCGATTGTTTCGGGAAGCTTGAATATCGGCAATGTGATTCACGTCCGTGCGACAAAGGTCGGCGATGACACGACGCTTTCGCAGATCATCCATCTTGTCGAACACGCGATCAGCAGCCGTTCGGAATTAGAAAGAACGGTTGATAAGGTTTCAAAGATCTTTGTTCCGGGCGTGATCGTTTTCGCCGTTTTGGCTTTTGCGTCCTGTTACGGTTTCGGTCTGACAGGCGTTGACGAAGCTTTGATGCGGGCGATCACGATTCTCGTCATCGCTTGCCCGTGCGCGCTTGGTTTGGCGACGCCGCTTGCGATCACGGCGGCGGTCGGCGCGGCTTCGCGGCAGGGAATTCTGGTCAGCGATAGCAGCGTTCTGGAAAAGATGCGCGATCTTGAT
>JANLTD010000665.1:0-1798 GCA_031362765.1 Acidobacteriota bacterium
AGCCGCCGCGCATCGCGCACAAAAACACGCACCTTATAGCCTTTCTCCAAAAGCTTCGGAATCAGCCGTCCGCCAATGTAACCTGTCGCGCCTGTGACGAGAATTTTCATTTAATCTTCAATTTTAACGAGTTTCCCAAAAATCGAGTTCGACCCGATCCAGCCGTTGATCCGTCCGCGATTGTTGCCGATTTGAAACCTTGCGACCTATATTACTATTTGTTTTCTTCGAAAACTCTTTCTAAAGGAGTCTTCCCATCTTTATCAAAAGTTGAGATCGGATGCATCTTTGATTGCTCAATTTGTAGTGGAAGCATTTCGCCGACAGAATCCGTTGAAATTTCGTGTCCCCATTTATCCATTTCGCAGCCGCAGTTTGAACACGCGCCGCCGCCCCAGGTTGGTTGGTTAATTAAATGCGGAGTTCTGAATAATTCGGTTTTTGTTCCGCATCGCGGACAAATCAACCGGCCCAGATTAACACCCAATTCGCCTCTTCGATTGACCGTATCAATAACAATTTTAACGGCGAATCCGCCGACCAGTAGAATCATTAGAAAAACAAAAAACAAAAAAATTACTAACATATTTCTATATTAGCGGAATTGTTCCAAAAATCTCACATCGTTTTCGAACATCAAACGAAAACGGGCGAGCGAATACATCAGCGCGCGCATTCTTTTGTTTAAGTCTGCTGCGTCCATTCCAAATTTATGCCGTCGAAAAGAATTGAAAATTCGTTCAAAATATCGCGTCCGATGATTCCTTCTTCATGGTCGTAAACCAAAAACTTTCCGCGAAACATCTTGTTCAGAAAAACAAAAGCCAAACGCACATAATAAGCGACGCTGGTAGTTTGATTAAAGCCTTCGAGTTCAAGCGATTCGGTTTCGGAAACTTCAATGCCGATTTCGTCGCAGTAATTTCACGATAAAAGCGTAATGTCCGAACCCGAATCCAAAAGCATCGGCACATTAGCGATTAATTCTAAAGTTTTGGGATTTCGCAGTTTGACTTTGGCAACGGGCGGATTGTAAGTTTCGCTATATTTCATCGTCTTCGATTTCAATTATTTCTCTTTCAAAATCCTTTAGCTTTGACTTATCAACCAAACGCGGACTCATAATTTTTGCGGTCTTTCTTTCCATATTCGGCACAACGACATAAACTTTTGCCAATTCTGGTAATTTTACATCTTCGCTTAATTGAATTTGTCCGTTTTTAACGATGCCTTCAATGGTTGTAACCTGCATAAATACACCTCAAAATCATTCTACCTGAATTGTTCTAAAAATCTCACATCGTTCTCGAACATCAGGCGAATATCGTCGAGCGAATACATCAGGGCGCACATTCTTTCCAAGCCGAAGCCGAAAGCGAAGCCCGAATAAACCGTTGGGTCAACATTGCAGGCGCGCAAAACATTCGGATGAACCATTCCCGAACCGCCGAGTTCGATCCAGCCCGAACCTTTACACGGACGACAGCGTCCGTTTTCAAACGTGCCGCTTCCGCCACATTTGAAGCATGAAAAATCGAATTCCGCGCTCGGTTCGGTGAAAGGGAAGTAGCTCGGGCGAATGCGGATGCGCGTTTCTTTGCCGAATAATCTTCTCAGCCATTCAGCGACCGTGCCTTTCAAGTGAGCCATCGTTATCCCGCGGTCAACGCACAAACCTTCGATTTGATGAAACATCGGAACGTGCGTCATATCGGGCGTGTCGCGGCGAAAAACTTTGCCGGGCGCGATGATTTTTAGCGGAACTCCGCGCCGTTCCATTGCGCGAATCTGCACGGTC
>JANLTD010000695.1:0-2151 GCA_031362765.1 Acidobacteriota bacterium
ATGCAGACCTTTGACCAATCGCTGTTTTATCTATACCAATCGGGTTTGATCACGCTCGAAGAATCGCTTCGCGGTTCGACCAATCCGGATGAATTTCGTCTGCGGTTGGCCGGTATCCAAAATACCTCGGCAATGGCAAAAGAAGATATGGAAAAAAATAGTGGTGTGATGGGTTCGATCAGTAATTTGATCACGAGAAATTAATTTTAGTTTTGAGTGGAGAGTAAAAGAGTAAAGAGTGGTGAGTCCGGATGTTTTTTGACTCTCCACTCTTCACTCTTTACTCTCCACTTCTGATTTTAAGTGTTAAATTTTACCTATATTTAAAGAAAAGCCTTTTTTTACCTGCTTTGTCTTGACAGCAAAGCCTTTCGGAATGTAAATTCTAGTTTTGTTCGGACAAACGCGCGATAACGGAATTGAAGTAGAATTGTATGCCATAACTCACTTTTTCACGATAATTTCTCAGGAAATCGTATCGGCATAAAATATCTTCTTTTCATCCGGCTTGTTTAAGGTTACAATTGATAAAATCCGCTGAGTCAATCAATTTTTTACGCTTGACCGAATAGAAAGCAGAGTTCGCACTTATTTAAAGTAGCTATATTGAAAAGGAAATTTACATAAATATAAATGTCTAATGATGTTATAAAAGAAACTGAAGAATCCCCGATGGGCGACGCTCCGGTTTCAGAAGAAAATGAACAAGTAACTTCTGCCGAGATGGCGGCAGATGAAAGCTTAACTGACCAACCGATTTCGACTGATGAAGATTTTGGTTCGATCCTCGAAAAATTCGAGCAAGACCAAACTGTTTTTCATACAGGTGAGACTGTCAAAGGAAAGGTCATCGGTATTTCGGATCACGGCGTTGTCGTTGACTTCGGGTATAAATCGGAAGGCATTGTGCCGCTCGAAGAATTTACCATGGAAGACGGCGTGCTAAGTGTCAAGAATGGTGATGAGGTTGAAGTTGTAATCAAAAACATTCACCCCGGCGATGCGCCGCCGATCCTTTCCCGCAATGATGTTCTGCGCCGCAAAGCGTGGGATGTTATCGAAACTGCTTTTAATGAAGGCACGCCAATCATTGGTTTAGTGCTCGATAAAACGAAAGGCGGTTTGCGTGTTGACATTAATGGCGTCGAGGCCTTTTTGCCCGGATCGCTCGCGGATTCGCGTCCGAGTTTTAATCTCGATTCATTCCGCGGACAGGAGATCGAAGCCCGCGTTATCAAATTCAGCCGCAAGCGAAATAATATCGTTCTTTCGCGCAAGGCTTTGACCGACGAAGTCATCAATAAACAAAAGGGCGAAACTCTAGACAAGATCGAACAAGGCTTTTTGATCGAAGGCGTCATTAAGAACCTGACCGATTACGGCGCATTTGTTGACATCGGCGGAATTGACGGACTTCTGCACGTCACCGATATGTCTTGGGGCCGACTCCAGAATCCTTCGGATCTGTTCAAGGTCGGCGATAATGTCCAGGTCAAAGTTCTCAAGCTCGATAAGGAAAAAGAGAAAGTTTCGCTTGGTTACAAGCAGCTGGTTCCAGATCCCTGGTCGAGTGTCGTGGAAATTTATCCGGTTGGTGCAAAGATCAGCGGAAAGATTTCGAGCGTTGCCGAATACGGTGCATTTATCGAACTCGAATCGGGTGTTGAAGGTCTCGTCCACGTATCGGAAATGTCCTGGTCAAAACGATCCAAGAGCCCGAAACAGATGTTTCGTCCCGGCGAAGAGGTCGAAGTTCAGGTTCTCGGTGTTGATACCGAAGACCGCCGTATCAGTTTAGGGATGCGTCAGCTTCAGCCGAATCCGTGGCAGGCGGCAGCCGGTAAGTACCGTGTCGGTGTGACGGTCGAAGGCAAGGTTCGTAACATTACCGATTTCGGCGCATTTATCGAACTCGAAGACGGAATTGACGGACTCGTTCACGTTTCGGATATTTCGCGGTCGAAGAAGGTCAAACACCCGAAAGATCTGCTGAAACGCGGACAAGAAGTCAAAGCCGTGATCACCAGTCTTGATATTGAAGGACAACGGATGTCGCTTTCGATGAAAGATCTCGCGCCAAGCACTTGGGATGCCTATATTGCCGACCATAAAGCCGGCGATGTGATCAAAGGAAAGATTTCGCGGTTTGCG
>JANLTD010000785.1:0-6249 GCA_031362765.1 Acidobacteriota bacterium
ACACCTCGGGGTATTTCATTCCTTCCTTCAGGTTATGATACGGCGAATATTTTCGTATATATTCCCATTCTTCGGGTATGTCAGGATCGCCGTATTCACCCATCCAGCTTGCGCCGGCCAGAAGTTTGTTATACCGCTGCATATCCAATAACGGAACTTCGCAAACCACCGCATTGTATAAATCCGGTCTTTGGGTAAAAGCGACTCCAACCAAAAGACCTCCGTTGCTTCCGCCCATCACTCCTAAATGCTTTGCTGAGGTTATTTTTTTTGCTATCAGATCTTCGGAAACGGCATACAGATCGTCAAATACATTTTGCCGTTTTTCTTTCATTCCGTCCTGATGCCATTTGGGGCCAAATTCTCCGCCGCCGCGAATATTGGCCAACACAAAAACGCCTCCTTTTTCCAGCCACGCGGTGCCAAATGTTGAAGCGTAAAAAGGTTCCGATGAAATTTCAAATCCGCCGTAGGCATATACCAAAGTCGGGTTCTTGCCGTCGTATTTCACGTTTTTGGCAAACACCAAAAAATAAGGTACTAGAGTGCCGTCCTTTGATTTTGCCTTAAACTGTTTGACAGCATATTTCCGGCCATCGAAATAGGCAGGAAGTGACTTAACGGGATTGACCGTGTTTTTACCCGCATCTGCCGCATATAAAGTAGAAGGCGTTATAAAATTTTCAAAGCTGAAATAGTATTGGTCAGTAAACTCATCAGCCGTGACAAGACTAATAGTTCCCAAATCCGGTGCTTTTACTATTTGACCGGTCCATTTTCCGTTGGTGAACGAATAAGTGTACAAATGGCTCGTGACATTCGTTAACAAATTGATCAGTAAGTGATTTTTTGTTATTGAATAAGACTCTGAAAGACTTGAAAATTGATCCGGCGCGACGATCACCTGAACCGCTTTTTTGCCCTTTAACAATTCTGTAAAATTCAGGCTGATAAGTGTTCCGCTTTTATTAGTTTTGGCATTTACCGTCCAATCCGATTTCAAATGAACGATCAATTGATTTTTTAGTATTCCTTTGACCGTACAGTCGTCGGGAATGTCTAATGTAACCATTTTATTGTCCAGCCAAATCAGATTCTGCGATGTAAAGAACGTAATTCCGCGATTAACACTGATATAGCTTTTCTCTTCATCTCTCAGTATTCCGCCCCAGACGCCAACATCAGAGGTTTGACCTTCATAGATCAATTGCCCATCCTTGAGCAAAGTGCCGCGTTTCCAAAGCTTTGTTTGTCTCGGATAGCCGGAGCTTGTCATCGTTCCTTCACCAAAATCAGTTCCTACAATTACCGTGTTTTCATCTACATAGCCGGCACTGCCTTTTGCCTCGTCAATATTGAAACCGTTTTCGATAAATTGCTTTTTGTCGGCGTCAAATTCTCTAATGACCACGGCATCGCCGCCGCCTTTCGAAAGTTCGATCAAAAATCTGTTATAGGAAGGATATAAGCCGCTCGAGCCTTTATAAACCCATTTGATATTGTCTTTTTTTGACAGCTCGTCAATGTCAATCAGCGTTTCCCAAACATACTTGCCATTTGTATAGTTAGTTAAAAGACATCTTCGCCAAATACCTCTTTCGTGGTCTTTATCCTTCCAGAAATTATATACGTATTTGCCCAGAATGTTCGGGTAGGCAATTTTCTCGGGTGAATTGTAAATCTCTAAACTCTTGTCGTAAATGGATTGATAGTCCTTTTCTTTACTCAATCTTTCAACAGTTGCTTTGTTTTGAGCATTTACAAATTCCAAAGATTTTTCACCGTCAATATCTTCGAGCCATTGGTATTTGTCTTGTTGCGCCTGAATGGATTGGATCATTACGAATATCGCCAATAGTAATAAAGTGTATTTTGCCATTTTTTTGTTATGTCAAACTATCTCAAATATTTCCCGTCACGTTTTGCATTTCTGCTAACGGGCAGGGTTTTGTGCAGTTGTGGAGTTAGTCTTCCGTCCGGCCCACAACCGCCGCTGAGTGGAAAATATATTGTTGGTGGAGCTCAAGCAAAACCCTGCTTTGTTGGGTTTTGCCGACAGTCTCCGTCAGATTCAGACTCATTGACAATTGCGCTCGCTGGCATTCCCGTTGCCGGCCGTTCTAGTCGTTCGCGGTGCGTAATCGATATCGGTCCGGTTTAGTTCCCGTCCTTTCAATAACACTTCTCGCTTCGAGATCGAGCTTGACCGTCTCGCCATACCATTGCACGCCGCCTTCAAAGGTATCTTTTATATTTTGATACAATGTCTCCATCAACTCGGTATGTGTCGGCTCACAAACGGCTAAAATCGATAAAATATTCTCCCTGATGATATCGTATTTTTCGATCGAAATACGCTTGTTTGTCTTATCGGGCTGCGGATGCAGCGT
Source organism: Acidobacteriota bacterium (assembly GCA_031362765.1). Taxonomy (GTDB): domain Bacteria; phylum Acidobacteriota; class Blastocatellia; order Pyrinomonadales; family Pyrinomonadaceae; genus JAFDVJ01. The sequence goes on from JANLTD010000785.1 coordinate 2,391, forward strand.
TTGAATCTGATCGTCTTTCATTTAGTTTATCCTCTTTACGCATTCGAGCGCAAATAATTGATTTGATTCCCAAATGTCCGGCAAACTTCAGTTTGCCGCCTGCCGCCGCATTCGACAAACTGAAGTTTATCGGACTTTTCCCGCAATGCGTATCCCGGGCTGTTCGGCGATCTTATCAGGCAGACAACTTTCCGAACGAATATTTACAAGACCTTCCCGCCTTTTTGAACCCGCGTTAACGACGCTTCTTAAGAGCGCGGAAATCAGGCTTTAATTGTAAAAACACCATTTACCACGTCCGTGCGCTCAAATTTACGGTGATCTTCGCCTGAATATTCCTTTTTTTGATCATCAACGGTCACAAAACCAAACCAAAGAAAAAATCTGTCAAACGTCCGGACGCCGTAACAGCTTCCAAACTGCCGCTCGGCTGATGCGTAACCGCGCGTAAAAAAAGAAAGGAACCCGGGAAATGCCTTTAAGTATTTATCAGCATAAAACCCGATCGTTGCGGCATCGCCGCCAAATTTCGCAAGCATATAAACCGAGAACGCCCAGCCGAGCTGTCCGATCGGCTCTTCCGAATAACCATCGTTCGCGCTCCACATAAATTTGCCGGTAAATGCCTGAAAAAACAGTCTGAAAACTTCGGCCCGGTGATTTGTTTCAAGAAGCTTTATTGCCTTTTTTGTTAAGAAAAGTTTCCCGGCGGCTTTTCGGGTCAGTCCGGCAAATTCGACGGTCCATCGGGCGCTGCTGATTGAAACACAATCCTGCTCGCGCGAGAGTTTTATGATTCCGCTGTCAATATGCTCCTCGGGAAGTATCCGCTTGTCGTAGATTTCGACCAACACCTTTTTCGGCAGCGCGCCGAGCGGAGTCAGTTTGATCTGCTTGTCACGCTGAATAATCTTCAGATATTCTTCCGCGATCCGGAAAAGCGGAATCCGGTCAAGTATTGTATCGTCAATCTCTTGTCGAAGCCGGACCGGCGATCCGTCACCAAATGTCCGGTAAAGCAAATGGTCAACCTCGTTCGGCGTCAACCCCAGAAAGTCATCAACCGAAGCGTCGTTCCGAAGCAAAATAATTTTCCCGATTTCGTCACTTGGTTTCATAACTTCGCGGTTTCGAAGATATTGGCACTATCGTTTTTCACCTAACGTTTCATAGTAGCTAATTTCCCGCCGAGATACGCCATTGGAATATATGCCGCGGCGAGGTCGAGAATGTCGAACCAGAGCGGTGCCGGGATCATTGCAACGGCGGCGATTCCGCCGATCAGACCGAGGACCCCGAGACCGAAGGCGAACGCCATTTTATGGCTCGCAGCGATCAGGGCGGCGACCAGTGCGCTTGTAAATGTTCCGAGCGCGTGCGCCAAAAAAGGCATTGCGAAATGCTGTGGTCCGAGCAGCGGCATTCCGGCTTTGATGCCTTCGAGCGTGGTCATATCAACGCCCGGCGGCGGCGGAATGATCGCACCGCTGAGCTGGATAATTCCCATATTAACGATGCCGCCCAAAATGATCCCGGCGACGACGGCGATGATGTTTCTGACGATTGGATGCAAATCTGTATTTGGGTCCGGTCGGGCCTTCTCCTTTTTTTGATTTTCTGGTGGGCAAAATCTCTGGCCGAACACGTTTAGCAAACGTGCTCTGTCTTTCGATGTTCGATCGAATTCGTGACCATCGCGAGCAGAACCGCGGTGTCGATATCGTCAAGTTTTTTGACGTGAACGCAGCCGCCGCTGACCTTGTGTTTTCCGAATTTCGAAAGCAATTCCGCGCGGTTTTCAAATTCGGAACCGAGATAAAAAGTGATCGAGCCCGCCCGGGAAGCCAATCCGAAGAGCGGTGCATCGCCTTCGCGTCCGGTCTCGTATTTGTAATGATACGATCCAAAGCCAACGATGGCCGCGCCCCACATTTTCGGTTCGATTCCGGTATGTTCCGTGATCAGGCTGACGACCACGGAAAAGTCCTGACGTCTTTTCTCATCGGTGATCGCCGCAATAAACTCCGGCACGCTTGCTTCGGTTTCAGTTGTTTTGTTTTTCGCCATAAATTTATCCGCCAAAATAATGATTTACAATTTTTTGATTATCACGACGTACGATCGATCGACGCTCAAATCGTAAATTTGTTACCCGGCCGTCGCCAAAAAATGCGGGATGATCTTTAATGTCAAATCCGACGCAGCCGATTTCAGAAACCCGGAAAGTGTCAATCCGGTAAACGCCGTAAAACCCTTACCGTGAAACAATTCAAGACCGTTGTGTTCGTTTAAGAACCGATCGCGGTCTTCGGCAGCGCCGCGCCTTGGTTATTTCCCTCGACATAATTTATCCTTTCAACATAATTGCCGAGCGGAAATTTGGGTTTGTGCCGACGGAAAATCATCTCGTTTTGGCTGCAAGTAATTCGCTATCATTCTTAATATAACGTTCAGTTTATCGTAAAACGGGAGTTGACCAAAATCGTCGTGTCTTCAATAATAATGCAAAACAGCAATATGGCAAAAGAAACCGAAATAAAATTCAGAATAATCCTTGAAGCGCCTCCGGCAGGAGTTGATTACGGGCTGCAAAAAGGCGCCGGAAATGATTTCGAAACGGTTCAGACACAGCAATCGGACGGCGGCGACCTGACGTTTGAATTCCCGCTCCGCGTTAAATTGACGGATGCCGAAACGCCGAACTTTCTCGGGCATTTCGCTCAGGGAACACGCGGCGAACGCTTTGTTTATATCGACATCGGAACTGTTGCGGGTCAGACGAATTCGATCTGGAGCCGACGCCTGAAGATTCCGTTAAGAGGAATTACCGCCGAAATGATCGCCGAGATTCAAAACGGAGATAATGTCATTTTCGAAACCCGTGTCGCCGGAACCGGACGCGACGGAGGTCCAAATTGCGCGACCGTCAAGCCGTTTCGCGGGTGGGAAATTGCCGCCTGAACCCAGCTGACCGCAAGCCTGAATGAGTTTTCACGAAACGCTCTGCAATAAGTCCCTGACCCAGGATGATTGTGCCGACTCCAGAACTGTTTTTCCTTTTCCGTCTTTAACTCCGATGCTGACTTTCCTTGATAAAAACTCCATTATGATTCTCTTTTGCCCGTCGATTGCGTTTTGGTCTCCGGATCCGCCGCGTCCGGTATTCTGAACCGCTAAATGGAACGGCGTCGAGCCTGATTTGTTCGGTGCGCGCGGGTTGCTTCCGGCGTCAAGCAGACATTTTACCGCTCCGGCACATCGCGTGCGGACAGCCCGATGCAAAGGTGTCGCGCCGTTTTTGTCCGCGCAATAAATATCGGCTCCTGCTTCTAAGAGACAGGAGATCATCCGCACCTGACGGTTTTCATCCCAATTTGGGTCAGGGACAAAACCATCGGAGGCATAGTGAAGCGGAGTGCTTGCGCGTCGATTTGCGCGGGCGTTTGGGTCAGCACCCGCTTCCAACAGCTGCGCGGCGATCTCAATTCGATAGCCGGCAGCCGCAAAATGGAGAGCGGTGTCGCCGAGGTAAAACCAATGATTTATCGGCGAATCAAAATGTTTTTCCTGATCGTTAAGAGCGGTCGCAATGAACGGATTTTCTCTAAGCAGATCAACGTTCAGTTGTTTATCATTTCTGACAACTGACTCTAAGAAGCTTGTAAACTTTGAAGTCTTCACGCTGGTTACCCCCACATCCAATTTATAAAATCGTCACCGTTCTTTGTCCGGAATTTCCCTCAAAGCCTGTAAGTGCAATAATCTACATTCCCAGACTAAAGAGATTTACCTTTTGCTGTTCGGGCGAAGTTAAAACGATGTTACCGGCATTTTGATCGGCGAGATCCGCGATTCCCGC
>JANLTD010001150.1:0-2015 GCA_031362765.1 Acidobacteriota bacterium
ATTCTGATGGACGATACGACTTGCAGATAACCTACCACAGCAAAGTTGGGCGCGTTGATGATTTGCCTGACTTCATTTTGAGAAAATAACAGGAGATTAACGAAAGTTAAAAATAAAAACTATGAGTAAATTAGCTGTAGGAGTTATTGGCGGAACGCTTGGCTTGGGGGCAGTTTTGGGAGGCGGATACGCTGCCAATAAGATCTATAACAATTTGAATAACGGCAATCCGAACAGCAATGTTTCTGTTCAGCAAGCCAACACAAACACGGCTAACTCGAATGTCAACACGGCTCAACCATTCAAGAATAATCTGCTTGGAACGTGGATTATTATAGATAATCCGAATAGTAAATTCGTCTTTACCGCCGATGAAATAAATATGGTTGCTCATGGCAAGGAGATAGAAAAGGCAAAATACCAATGGGTGAGCGCGAATGAGATTTTGACGACATATAGTAACGGATTTCAAAAGACGTCGACGGTCACGATTGCGGGTGATGAAATGACTTTCGTAACCGTCAAAGTAACATATAAATTACGACGCGAAACGGGAACGGTGGCAAGCGATAATAAAGAAGGAAAGATTAAAGAGATTGAGAAAAAAATAAGCGGAACGTGGATTATGCAAAATCGCATTGACCGGAGAGAGATGGACGAAAACGGAAAGGTCAAAACAGTTTCTGAATGGTATAACCTGAAAACATATATTTTTGGTAAAAATTTAGTTCAAATTTTACAGTATAATGGTGACGACGATTTGTATATCGGAGGGATTTATCCGTATCGGGTTAATGATGAAAATTCTATTCAAATTGCGGATTCTACGTTCTCTACAGGAGACTATCCATTCAACAACATCCATTTGGAAGAGAATGGAGAAATTGTTTTTGATAACCTTCAGGAACAAAATAAAGTTCTGCGGAAATCGGATAATTCTGAGTTCGAGAATTTGGACATTTCATATAATGGGCGGATGCCAGGTGGAGACAATGTAAATGGCATTTGGGTTTCTGACGACGACAAATTGTTTATTAATGTTCACGAGTTCTGCAGATTTGATAAAGATGGAACTATCAAAACAGAAAGTTTAGGTGGGGAAAGTTATGGATCAGACGATTATTTTTTAACTGAATCGAACGGTAAGATAACACCGACCTTAACCACTCTGAAAATTACCGATAAAAATGGCGTTGAAAAAAATTACACCCGCTTAACAGATTGGGCTGGTGAAAACTATCTGCGTTTATGTCGAGAATTACTACCTGACTCACGACCTGAATGATAAGAATGGTTCCGGCAGAGAGTGTAAAACTAAAACATTGAGCATACGGATGCGGAATGACGTTTTGAAACAACCGCCTCCACATTTTGAAAAAATATGAAAGAGACAATAAACAACAACTTTTCGCGGCAATTCTTAGGATTAGGAATTGTAGGTTTAATGGTAATTTTAGCCGTCGGATGTCAGCAGGCAAATACTCCGGCGAACGGCAATACGGCGGCGAACAGCAACTCAGCCAACAGCAATCCGGCTGTCAACAAATCCAATTCAACGCCGACAAATGCGAATACGGCTTCCCCAAACTCCGAAACGTCGAAAATCGAGCAAAAGGCAAACGCAATCGTCGGCAAATGGGAAACCACCACCGCTTTGGACGACAAAATAATGTTTGATTTCAGTCCCTCGAAAAAAGAAGGCGAAACCTACGTCGGGACTTATGTTTTTGATGTCAACGGCTCAAAAGACCCGTCAGCCAAATATGTCGTCTCCGGCGACAAGATGATCAAATTTTTTAACGAAGAGGGTAAAGAATACCCGCTCATCAAAGTTTCTGTTTCCGATGACGGAAAAACTTTGATGTATTTTGACCAAAAAGGGGAAACGAGTAAACTGATAAAAGTTACAGGGACGAAAAATGAAACAACGGAAACCAAGACAGATTGCGAGGTTAAGAAAGATAACGCCGAATTTTTTGTCTCGGCAACCGAAAAAGATATTAAACTGAAAAAAG
>JANLTD010000913.1:0-3970 GCA_031362765.1 Acidobacteriota bacterium
GCCGAATACTTAAAGTGTTCAACTCTTACCGTTCAAAGAAGAGTCCAAAAAGGCGGTTTGCCAATGTATCGTAAACTCGGCAATCCTCGGTTTATACGATCTGAAGTAGAGAAATGGCTGAAAGGCAAGTTGTAGTTTTGAGGCTGAAATATATTAATGAAATCAAATTATGGCAATAATTTACTTTTAATATCTAAAGTTGATATTTGAAAATTCAGTTATTGGCATATTTGTCGGAAAACTACATCGACGGAATTATGAATAAATTTACCAATCCCTCTCTGTAATTGGTATCGCTTTTATTTTGTCTTTGTTGATTTTTACCGATTCATCGTCATCCTGCAAACGAAATCCTTTCATTTTATCAATCAAACTGACGGGTTTTATTGTGTAAAGCGGCGCGAATACCGGAAGATCTTTTCTCTTTTCGTCATAAACATCAAACCACGGCAGATCATTTTCGGCATAAGTCTTGGTTGTGATCGGTGTTGGCGGCGGTTCTATTCCGGTGATTTCGCGGAATTTCATCGAATTGACGATATGCACATAAACGCGCCCGAAGTTTTCTTGATCCCATGTGTCAATTCCGTATTCATCCTCGTAGATTTTCTGTTTCATTTTGCCGCCCGCCGCTATTCCCATTTCATAACCGGCGAGTGAAATTGCCGATTTCAAAGTGTCCGGCTCGTAATCTGGATCAGGCTCGGAAAATTTGCCGGGTTTTGGTTCAAAAACGATTATCTGAATGCCGCCGAATTCTTCTTTGCCCGTAATCTGTTGTTCGACTGTGTAACCACTTCCGAGCGGCATCGCCACGAACTGGCGAATCATCTCGTGCCCGGTTTTAATTCCGTCAAGCCACGGCTGCGGCGGGCAAACCATATAATCCTGTGCTGCTCTAAAAAGCCTTTCTTTATATTTTTCTCCGGTCAGCGCATTTATTTTTCCAACCGCAACTTTCACAGCATTGGGTTTCCAGTAGCAGCCGGAAAAGTTAAGCCATAAAGCCTCGCGCTGATACATCGGAATAAACACGCCGGCGTGTTCCTTCCACGATTGCGGAACGCGCTCCGCATAATCGGAAACCTTGCAAACCGGGAATTCACCGAAACCCGGCGGCAACGGATAAACTCTGCCGTCATCGGGGATTCTCAGGGTTCGCTGAAAATCCATCGAAAAGTTATCGCCGAAATAGAGTCTGTTTGAGCCGAGGGAAATTTTAAGAGTCGGCTTTCGTTCGACGACCGGCGAGAGTTTTTTAACTGTCGCTTGAGCCTTATCCATGGCGCGTTCTTCGGGTGTTAATTTTGCGTGTTCATCTAAAATCGCGGTAAATAGATTTGCAAACAGTTGGTAAGCCTTTTCGGCAGATTCGTCGCCTCCGGTTTTTTTGAGATCCAAGACTTTATCGATAAAGCCGCAATTATTACAAATAACCGCGCATTGCTCCCTTGCATAATTCCAAGCCGAAAATGCGGATTCTTCGTCCTTCGGGACAATAAACGGATCTTTGCCGAAATTCGTGTAATGGCGAAAGAGTTCGGCTGCCGTCTGATCCATTTTGTACGCGGAAATTAAAAAGCCGTCAATCAGCTCTTTAGCTTGCTTGACGGCTTCATCGGCTGTTTCATACTCGCCTAATTTATATCTTTTCGATTCATCCATGTAATGAAAATTATCATCTACATAAACCGTGTATTTCATATTTATTACTCCTACTTTCCTGTTAAGTGAATAAACGAAAAAGGTTTTGCATTGTTTGCCAATCAAGTCAAACTTTAGTTTTTTGCTTGATAGACAAACAATTTGGGAAGTCTTTTTCCTTTAGCTTTTTGTCAATAAACGCCAAGATTTGTGATATTTCTCCAATCTCTCTAAATCCCTTGGCTGAATTTCACCAATTCGCCGGATGTTCATATTATCTTCGAGATCGGCAATTTTCACTTGCCGCGCGATCGCGTTTTTCCCGGCGCGTTCGATAAAGTCTTCGTAACTTTCGCCGTCGCGTTTTGTCAGGCATTCGACGGCTTCTAAAACCGCTTCCGAAAATCCTTTCTTGCGTAATGCGTTGAGTGTCCAAACACTGTCTTCGACGACATCGTGCAGCACGGCAACGATCATTGTCTCTTCCGATTTCATCTGCATCATCAATCTCAAAGGATGAAGAATATACGAAGCACCGGCTTTATCCATTTGTCCTTTGTGCGCTTGGGCGGCAATGGCAATCGCGTCTTCGAGCGTTGCCGTTTTCATTTCATTTTCATTTTAATTTTTTATCATTTATTTGTTACTCAAAATCTCACAGCCTTTTAGACGAATTTAATCAAGTAATCCAACACCCATTTCCAATAGGGAAAATTCGGCGTTCCGAAATGGATATGTTCACCTTCAAATTTATCCGCGCCGTTTTTTGTTCGGTCATCAATCAAAAAATCACCTTTATTCAGGTTTTTGTGATGCGTCAAAATCAATCGTTTGTAAGCGGGATCGCCTTCATTTTCGCCGAAATGTTTTTGCACCCATTCGAGTTTGTGAATCCAAGCCGAAGGATTTTTCCACGGCGACGTGGAGAGAATATAAGTATCGAAGTGTTCGGCTAAGATTCGATAGCTTTCAATTGAGTCGGGCATCGGTCGCATCAGGCTGAAAATATTCGGGCATTCGTCGTAATTGTCCTGATATTTTGTTTTATCTTCTTCGGTCAAACATTCGATTCCGTGCGGGAAATCGACCAGCACATTGTCCATATCGACATAGACAATCTTTTTTTCTTTATTATTTTTCTTATTCATAACTTTATAATTGCGGTAAAACTTCCTTATCGGAAGCACAAAAAAAGAGACTTAACACTTGCACCTGATCGCGGCATCAAACCGGACAGATTTTGCGTTAAGCCTCTCAAATAATAGAATACCAAAATGGTATCTGATTATCAATCTTATTAAGGCTTTATGAGATTTAATTGACCTCTTTCTCAGCCGTTGAAAATCAACTTTACGTTAACTGAAATCAATCGGACCGTGCCTTACTTCGCCACAATTTCCGCACCGACCATTAAAGAGCGAACTTTCGCCGAAACAATGGAATATTGCCCAGTTCAAACATAACGGCATTATTCATCTTCCCGGCTTTATCCCAACTTACACAATATTCAATCGAACTGAAAGGGATCGTGAAACGAGTCTTTCAGGGAACAACAGAATTCGGCACCGGCAGATCGCCAATTTGCCGAACGGGTATGAGTAGAATGACTTATCCCGGCTGCGAAGGATGAACCAAAACCCGGTGCCTGGACGGAAAAAGGCAATGTCCGCTTTTTCTTCGCTTGGCGAAGCGTGAAAAAAACCGCGAACGCGCCTGAGCGTGCCCTGCAGCGAGCGGATTCGCTGCCAATCAGGTCGGCGGCACGCTTTACTTTTGATCCGGATCTTGTTATTCTTGTTTCGTCATCAGGAGTAACCCGCAAGGGTTCGGCAACCAGGCTAGGAGAGCCAACGGTGCCTTGAAAGCAAAACAGCTTTCGATGTGCAGAAGTGTAGACGCTTCCGAAATAGTTTCTCCGAGTAGAGTTATTCGTAAGCCGCGAACCTGATGAAGATTCGCGGCTTTTCGTTTTTCCGGTCCGATTCCTGGTGCGCTCAATTAAATTTAGGAGTGTGCACCAAATGTCAACAAAAAAAACCCAACCGTCGCCCGTCAAACTTGAGGCGGCGGGCATCTACGGATATGAGGCGATCGAATCAGTAATCTTCGCGTCCCTCGTCACCGCCGATCCCTTGCTGCTCATCGGAAGATGCGGCACCGGGAAGACCTTTCTACTGAACAGCCTGTCCGCGGCCCTCGGTCTCGAGCACCGGCACTACAACGCGAGCCTGATCTCCTTCGACGATCTGGTCGGGTTTCCTTTTCCCGCGGGCGAAGGTTCGCGGATCGAATACCTTCAAACCCCGGCGACCGTCTGGGGAGCGGA
>JANLTD010001152.1:0-3116 GCA_031362765.1 Acidobacteriota bacterium
CACCTTCAACCGCCCGTCGGCGCAGGCGGTTCTGACCCGTCAATTCAACCTTGACTTAGCACCGGTATTTATCTTTATTTTTAGAAGTTGAAATTAAATGGAGGGAAAAATGAAAAGTTTTTTGGCGATTGGTTTGGTTTGTCTCGCGCTTGCGATCTTTGCAGCGTGCGGCTCTGTCGAGGGCGGATATGAAGGGCCTGCTGATGTATCGGGTGGTATGTCCGGGAGGGGCGAAAAGATTTTGTCAAAAGTCGAAAAAACGGGCGATACGCGCACGATTGATTTTGTGAAGTCGGCTTTTATCCAAAATTGCAAGCTGAAAATTTACCCGACAGAAGAAAAATATTTGGGCGGCGGGCAAACTTGCCAAATCACGGCCGGGGGCGTAACAGAAACATTAAAGGTTGACCGCGCTGTATTTGCCGATACCTCACACGCCGGATTAAAAGCTGTCAAAGTCTTTATTGACGGCAAGACGAGCGTTGGCAAAGATGTTTCGGTCATTTATGAAGGCTTTAACAGTAATTAAAGCGTGGAAGTGCGTTGATTTTAATTTTGCGGGTAAAAAACTCTGTGAATTTCTGGAGGAATATAAAAAGGGAAAAGTAAAATTACCGGACTTGCGTTGATGATTTTAGCGGCGGTAATAAATTTTCAACAATAACAATAAGAGTTTCGCGGGCGCAGAAAAGGTTGGTTTTAGCTTTTTGCTTTCAAATCTGCAGGATTTCCCGCAGTTCAAGTTCGCGCTGATTCATTTCACCGTTGTCGGTTTCGTGGTCATAGCCGCAAAGATGGAGAATGCCGTGCAAAATCAATTGTTTGATCTCAATTTCAAATGACAGATTGTTTTCTTTCGCCTGACGCGCCGCAGTCTCGACACTGATCGCAATATCGCCCAAATAATCGGACTGAAACCCGTCTGTTGCCGATTCCGCATCGGACAGATCTTCAAACGGAAACGATAAAACGTCGGTCGCGTGATTTTTGCCGCGAAATTGTTTATTCAATTCACGCATTTTGCGGTCGGAAATGATAGCGATCGCCGCCGATCTGTTTTTAGCTTCAACGATCAATTCGAAACAGTTTTCCAGAAATCCTTCGAACATTTTTACGTCAATCGTAATTTTTCGCTGATTGTTAATTAGTTCGTGCATATTTGATCAAATCCGCCGCTTTTTCCGCGATCATTATGACCGCCGCATTCGGGTTTCCGCCAATCGCTTCAGGAAATACCGAAGCATCAACAACGCGCAAATTTTCGGTTCCGTGTACTTTCAATTCAGCATCAACGACCGCCAATTCGTCCGAACCCATCTTGCAAGTTCCGACCGGATGATAGAGCGTTTCGCAATTGTTGCGGATAAAATCGGCAATTTCCTTGACGGTCGAGCTGCGCGCTACTTGGTATGCGGAATCTTGATGATAGATCTCGCCGCGATACGGCGCAAACGCCTTTGTGTCGGCCAATTCAAAGGCGAGCCGCACGCCTTCAACAATCAAATTTACGTCAGCCGGGTCTTCGAGATAATTCGGCTGGATGACGGGCGCGTCAAAAGCATCATTCGAGCGAAGTCCGACAAACCCGCGGCTTTTCGGGCGAATCAAGGTCGGACCGATCGAAAATCCGTGACCTTCGGGAACCGTAAAACCGTGGTCGAGATAATAGACCGGTCCGAAATGAAATTGAAGATTCGGAATTGTTTGCGCCGGATCGGTCTTGATAAATGCTCCGGCTTCGGCGACGTTCGAGGTAAGCTGACCTTTCTTAAAGAGTAAAAATTTGGCAATGTTCAATTTCGATTCGGCGTTTGCCAGCGAGATCGGCTGTTTGCATTGAAAAGTAACGGCAATAATAAGATCGTCCTGCAGATTTTCGCCGACACCGGGCAAGTTGATTTTTGGTGCAATTCCGTGTTTTTCAAGTTTTTCGGCGGAACCGATGCCGGACAGCATTAACAACTGCGGTGAATTAAACGCGCCGGCGGACAGAATTACTTCGCGGTCTGCGCTCGCCTTTTTTGTTTCGCCGTTGTGCAAAAAATCGACATCTGTAATTCTCTTGCCGGTTAGATTGAACCGTGTGACCTGCGCGTTCGTCAAAACTGTCAGATTCGGGCGATTTAGAACCGGTTTGAGATACGCGGCGGCCGCGCTGCATCGTTTGCCACCTTTTTGGGTGACCTGATAAACCCCAAAACCTTCCTGTTGAGCGCCGTTAAAATCGTGATTTGCCGGAAATCCGAGTTCTGTGCCGGCGGCGACAAAGGCGCGCGAAAGCGGATTGACAAGCCGCAGATCGGCAACATTCAATGCGCCGCCCGCGCCGTGAAACTCCGACGCACCGCGTTCTTGATTTTCGGCTTTTTTGAAATAGGGAAGGACTTCGTCAAAACTCCAGCCACCATTGCCCAATTCTCTCCAACGGTCAAAATCTGCTTGATGCCCGCGAATATAGATCATCGCGTTGATCGAACTCGAACCGCCGAGAACTTTGCCGCGCGGCTGAAAAAGACGCCTGTTATAAAGGTTTGCTTGCGGTTCGGTTTCATAATTCCAATCAACTTCCGATTTAAGAAGTTTTCCGAATGCCGCCGGAATATGAATTTCCTGCTTTTTGTCCGGTGCGCCGGCTTCGAGCAGAAGCACATTTATTTTTTCGTCCTCGGACAAGCGATTGGCAAGCACGCAACCCGCCGAACCGGCGCCGATAATGATGTAATCATAAATTGATCTGATCTTCATATCTTCAATTGTTCGCTAAAATTAGCAAAAAAGATTAGCCTGATTCAAAAATATTTTTTTCAACTGTGATTTGTCGCATTTATGGAAAGTTCGAAAACCAGATAGCGGCTTATTCTTATTCATTCAAAACTATTCGGAATAAGTGATAGGTGATAGGTGATACGGTTTTCAATTAAAAACTATGCAATAAGTCAGAACCCTGAGCGGTAGCGACGGGTTGAATATGCAATAAGTCTAGGGCTATTGCAAAGTCGCCAAAGGCGACAAACAAAATAGCGTAGGGTGAAACCCTACGTTAATTGACACCCGATTTCCGACGCGGCGAAGCTGTTGTCGAACAAGCCGCGAAAGTGTTCGTCACCTTCGGCGAC
>JANLTD010000961.1:0-1694 GCA_031362765.1 Acidobacteriota bacterium
GCGGGAACTTTCGCTCGCCGCGATATTCTGATCGCGGTTCGCCGACCGCACAACTGATCGGATCAGCCCAAAACGCCTTGTAATATGCGCCGCGATAGTAATAGCAAGTGAAACGAAATCCGGCCGGCGCCCACAAAATTAAAAGCGCGGGCGAGAAAGGCACCCAGGCAGGAATCCAGGCAGGTTTCGCGCCGAACAATGCGTGCGGCGAGTTACCAAATATCTCGGGCGAATAAAACGGTGAAAGATAATTGCCGAAATGGTAATTATCGCCCTGAAACGCCGCCCAGGTCGAATAAACAACGAACGCGCTCAAACCGATAAAGGTCAATAAAGACGGAAGCCACCAGGCGCCGCGCCGCATAGTTTCACCGAATGAACGCCGAACAGGAAGACTTGCATAAGCCATAAAAGCCCTCAATACCTCAAAAGCGAATTAAGAAAAAAAATACTAATAGATGGTTGGGAAAAATGCACTGACTTTTTAGGATGAAAAATTATCTATCTGTCAAAGTCTGAAAATTTCCAAAAAAGATTATTGATAATCGCCTAAAGTATGCCGTGAATTTCACCTATAAGTCAAGCTAAATCGTCGCAATCAAAGACTTTGTAAGGCTTTTTCAAAGTGAAGCAGCTGTTTGGTTCTATTTTGTCAAATAAAATCAATCACTCGTCAATTTTTGATATTTCATCTCAAAGAAACGAGAAATTTGTTCGGCTTAAAAATCAATTTTAATAAATTGACGTGAATTTATCGGAAGATTTGTAATAACTCCGCCATTTAGCAGATTAGTATCGATCAACTGCATTTGAAGATTGATTCTTGTTTCGACGCGCGTAAAATCTTTCGCAAATTGCAGGGCGCGGTCAAAATCTTTGTCTTTTAGGTTTTGTAAGATATTTTCCAGGTTATTAACTCCCAAATAATTTCCGTTCATCAATTGCATTTCGCCCTGCCGGTAACCGCCGGGGTTACGGAATTTTGACAACACGAAATTGGCTTGGATCATTTCGTTGAGCGGTCCGGTTAAGGTTTCGATCATCCGAAAAGATTCCGTTGGATCTATTTCGGTAAATGCTATTGCCAAATACATCACGCTATTAAAATCATTTACGTTCTCAGGCGAAGAAGGAACCAATCTGCGAGCCTGATTTAAAACAGACAAGGCCGATTTGCGGTTTTCCTTCGGATCTTTTTGAAACATTTGGGTTGCCAGATAGACCAGAGAATTAAGACGCTGATTTTCGTCGGGTATCTGATTGGCGTAACCGTTTGCGGTGTCAAATTTGCCTTGCGTCGCCGCTTGATTGGCGAGGTTTGCGTAAAACTGCGAAAGATACCGTTCCGAATCGTCTGTCGAAATGCTGGACGAGAGAATTTTTTCGGCTTGGGCGATGTTGCCGTTTTGGGCATATTTGTCAGCGGCAATTCGATAAATTTCGTTGCGGTAACCGGATGAAAAGTTTTCGGCTTGGGCGAGAATTTCGTCCGGTGAGATTTCGCTTTGGGTTAATTTTGTATATTCCAGGCTTTCCTGAGTTTGATATTGGTTATTGATCTTGTCTTGTTTTTGTTTGATCGCGACAAAACGGTCGGGGAACATTTTTTCGATTGTTTGATAGCAGCTCCAATAGCCGAAAAACTGCGTTGTTTTCGGATTGAGCCAATGTTCGACGAGCTTTGTTGCCAAATC
>JANLTD010001004.1:0-2274 GCA_031362765.1 Acidobacteriota bacterium
GTCACCCGATTAAAGGTTTCGTCCGTTAAGGATTCCGCATCAACACAACCCCGAAAACTAAAATATCTGATCAGCCCTTGCCGAATTTTTTCATAGAGCCGGGCAGCTTCGTCCACATCGGGCGATAACCAGCCGAGCAGACTGTCAAAATCCTGTTTCGTAATTGGGGGTTTTATGGTCATTGATCGAAGTCGGAATTGCTTAAGACATAATACTACAAAAGTTTTCGGCTTTTCCTTAATTTCAAAACGATTATTCGGGTAATTTTTCTTTCAAAATTATCTTTTTTTCATAAATTTCACTTTTTTTTATTTTTTATGAAAGTTTTTGCGAAAAAAAACCATATATAGATGTAAGGAATGACATTAACAGCAAAACAGCTTCTTGAATAGGTGAAAACATCCATTTTTCGAGCGGTCGCAAGGAGTTTGTGGTTTGTGAATTTTGATTTTCGGGATGCTTACAACTTTGATTGGGATTCACATTAATAGAAGGCTCGCAGATCGGGAGGTTTTGAGTTTCGCTTTTGGTTGGTTTAGGGGTAGATTCCGCTGAAAGCCAAACTCAAAACACCGGTTAAGCATATTTTGAATATTAAAGCCCAAAAAGGTTCGAAGTAAAACACTTAAAATTCAGGGCAATGCGTCAGTAAATTAGTCAGGTCTAAATTAGTCTAATTCTTACGTTCACAAAATAAATAATGGGAGAAAAACAATGAAAAAAACACTTTTACTAAGCACAATCATCGGATTGATCGCTTTTCTCCTTCCACACACAACAAAAGCCGTTGAATTGATAACCAACGGCGGATTTGAAACCGGAAATTTTTCGGGCTGGACGGCATTAAATAATTCCGGCGGCTGGAAAAACTGGGCAGTCAGTCCGAGCGGGGCTGGCGGCAACGAAGGAGGTTCGTTCGTTCCCGTACCGAACTCGACGGTCGTTATTGAAGGAACGCGCAACGCATGGCACGGCGTGACCGGCAACGCCAATTCGCCATATCTGCTTTATCAGGACATTTCGATTCCCGTTGGATTCAATGTCCGATTTACGTGGGCTGACAGGTATCAGATGAACTACACACAGTTTTGCACGACAAATTGCGGAACGGCGACTTATACAGTCGAAATTCTGAATACATCAAACGTGCTTCTACAGACGCTCTACACCGTAACAACCCCGACCAATACGAACAGCAACACTGGATGGGTTAATCATATCGCCAATTTGACCGCTTATCAGGGACAAACCATTAGAATCAGATTCCGGGCTTTCGTTAGTGTCATATTAGCCGGACCGGGACAACTGGAAATTGATGCCGTCAGCGTCCAGACGCTTCAGCCAACCGCCGCGAATGTTTCGGTTGGCGGAAGAGTCTTGACAAACGAAGGAACAGGAATTTCGCGCGTAAATGTAACGCTGACTAATTCCGCCGGAGTTTCGCGCAACTCAACCAGCAACTCGTTCGGCTATTACAAATTTGATGAAGTTGCATCGGGCGAAACCTATATTCTGACCGTCAATAACAAAAAATATCTGTTCACCGACAGTCCGCGGGTCGTCAATGTTCAAAACAATGTGCTGGACATTGATTTTCGGGCAAGTCCGTGAACAAAAAAAATTCTTACCACGCGGTAAGAATTTTCCCTTTGCCTCTTAGACCGCTAAGACCTGAAACGATGGTCTTAGCGGATTTTTTTTGTAAGCGATCTTCTAAACAGTCACGGTCGTTCCGTCAAATTTTGTCAGCGAAAAGCCGTTGAACTGCTCATTGTAGCAAGCCTTCTGGTCTTTGAGAATGCTGATCGCGATCGCTTCGCCGAGTTTGAGCGATTCGGTCGCATCTGAACGCCAGTGAACTCCGGCGATGTCTCTGCCGATGGCAACATTTGACGCGATTTTATTCAGTTCACCGCCGACGGTCAAAGGACTGCCGACGTATGGCACCAAAACTTGCCCGGTCGAATCAGGCATGACCGGACTTTGAATGACGGTTGATTCATCAAACCATGCTTTCAAGATCGTCACACAAGCACCTGCGACGGTTGCGTGTCCGGCACCATAGGCGGGATGCGTCGGCGAACCCTCGGGGAATGCCATCGGCAGAAAAGCGTTGCCGGGAGTCAGATAACCGCCAAGCCGCGAATTCGTCGAAAGCGAATTTAAAATTTCGGTATGAACCGGATAATTCGCACCGTGATAAAGCGTGCGGTCAATTCTGGCGGCAAAAACTTCGGGGCGCAATCGGCGATGCACGATCCATTTTTGATTCCA
>JANLTD010001025.1:0-4220 GCA_031362765.1 Acidobacteriota bacterium
ACCGCTCAGGGTTCTGACTTATTGTATAATTAAGCATACAATAACTTTTTACTTCGGTTCTGCGTAATAACCCGCAGCATATTCGAAGGTTTCATTTCAAAACTTCAAAAAGGAGAAAAATCTATCGTGTTTTTGCGTCAAATTTCCGCAATACTTTTAATTTTACTGACATCTTGTTTTGCTTTCGGGCAATCAAAATCGAAACCTTCGGACAAATTCAAACAATTGGACACAGATTTGCCGACGCCGAACGAGCAACGCACGGCATCGGGCGCGCCGGGCAATAAATACTGGCAAAACCGCGCCGATTATTTGATTGATGTCGAGCTCGATGATGCAAATCAGCGAATTACGGGCAAAGAAACCGTCACTTACAAAAATGCTTCGCCCGATACACTCAATTATATCTGGCTGCAAATTGACCAAAATCTATTCGCCAAAGATTCGGACACGCAAAAAACACAAACCGCACCGAATTTTGATAATCCGAACGGTTTTCCGCTCTCGGCAATCGAACAGCTTGCCGCCCGCGATTACGAGGGAAAAGTAAATATCACCGAAGTTTCCGATTCACGGAATGCGCCCCTGAAATACACGATCAACAAAACGATGATGCGGATTGATTTGCCGACGCCGTTGGTTTCGGGCGGCGCGTTTGTATTCAATGTCGCCTGGAATTACGCGATCAACAATCAGCGCATCTTTGGCGGTCGCGCCGGTTATGAATTTTTTCCGCGTGACGGAAATTACATTTACGAAATGGCGCAATGGTTTCCCCGAATGGTCGCTTATACCGATTATCAGGGCTGGCAGCACACACAATTTTTGGGTTCGGGCGAATTTACACTTGAATTTGGCGATTATCTGGTGCGCATAACGACGGCGAATGACCACATTGTTTTAAGTTCGGGCGTTTTGCAGAATCCGGCGCAAGTCTTAACAGCGGCACAGATTGCGCGACTTAAACAATCCGAAACTGCCAAAGAACCGCTCAAAATTGTCACCAACGAAGAAGCCAAAGCCAACGAATCGAGCAAACCGACCGGCAAAAAGACCTGGATCTTTAAGGCCGATAATGTGCGCGATTTTGCTTTTGCGTCCTCGCGTAAATTTATTTGGGACGCGCAAGGTCATAATGTCGGCGAAAACAAGGTAATGGCGATGTCTTTTTATCCGACAGAAGGAAATCCGCTTTGGGAAAAATATTCGACACAGGCGATCATTCACACTTTGAACATTTATTCGCGCTATACATTTACATATCCGTATCCCGTCGCGCAGAGCATTAACGGACCGGTCGGCGGAATGGAATATCCGATGATCTGTTTTAATGGCCCGCGCCCTTTGCCTGACGGAACATATTCGGCGCAGACGAAATACGGTCTGATCTCGGTTGTCATACACGAGGTCGGACATAATTATTTTCCGATGATCGTTAATTCCGATGAACGCGATTGGACGTGGATGGATGAAGGTCTGAATACTTTCCTGCAATATCTTTCGGAACAGGAATGGGAGAAAAATTACCCTTCGCGGCGCGGTGAACCCCAGTTCATTACCGATTATATGTTGTCGGAAAATCAGGTTCCGATCATGACGCAATCCGATTCTGTTCTGCAGTTTGGCAACAACGGCTATGCCAAACCCGCCACGGCTTTGAATATTCTAAGGGAAACCGTTTTGGGAAGGGAATTGTTCGATTTTGCTTTCAAACAATACGCGCAACGCTGGAAATTCAAACGTCCCGAACCCGCCGATTTTTTCCGCACGATGGAAGATGCGAGCGGCACGGATCTGGATTGGTTCTGGCGCGGTTGGTTCTATTCGACCGATCACGTTGATATTTCGATCGAAAATGTCAGGCTTTATCAAATGAATACGCAGAATCCGGACGTTGAAAAAGATCTGCAGCGCAAACAATCAAACGCAAAACCGACGACACTTTCCCAACAACGAAATGAACCTTTGCCGAAACGTATTGACCAATATCCTTCATTGCGCGATTTTTACAACGATTTTGATCAGTTCAAAGTGACCGACAAAGACCGTCAGGATTATGAAGCGTTTTTGGCGAGTCTCACCGATAAGGAAAAAGCCCTGTTGAACGGAAATTATTTCTTTTACGTCGTTGATCTGAAGAACATCGGCGGACTCGTGATGCCGGTTATCTTTAAGGTCGAATATATGGACGGCACGAGCGAAGAGATCCGCATTCCGGCGGAGATCTGGCGTTACGATAATTTCAATGTTTCAAAGCTGATCATCACAAAAAAAGAAGCCAAAGCGATCGTGCTTGACCCGAATCTTGAAACTGCCGACGCCGATCTGAACAATAATTTCTTCCCGCGCCGGTTTGTGCCGACACGTTTTCAGGTCTTCAAACAACAGCAGCAGCAACGCAGACAAAGATAAACAAATGATTAGTTTGAAAAAATTGAAGGTTTCAGGATGGTTGCGGAAACACGGCGTTGTTTTGGGCTGGGTAGTTTTTATTTGCTGCTTGGGTTCGGCAGAGGCTCATACTTTCCACACCAGCCTGACCCGAATGGATTACAATGCGAAAGACAAAAATATCGAGATCAGTATTCAACTATTTAATCACGATGTTCAGCCATTGCTCGAAAGACGTCTGAAAAAGCGCGTTGATCTTGAAAAAACGGGGGAAGTGGAGGCTGAGGTTTATAAATATCTCGAAGAGAACTTTATTTTTCAGAATAAAAAAGGCGAAACCCAAAAACTACAATGGATCGGCAAGGAATTCAATAACGATATGATGTTTGTTTATGTCGAAATTCCATTTGAAGAAGAATTTGCCGGTACAAAGTTACAAAATACGATCTTTTTTGAAAGCTTCGCCGAGCAGACAAATCTGGTAGTTGCCCATTTCGGCGATAAAAAAATAGATTTACTGTATAAGTCGGGCGATAAATTTAAAGATCTGTAATTTAGAAAGGTTAAGCAGGGGAGGTATCGGTTCTTGTATCAAGTACCGATACCTTCTGCAATTTGGAAAGGGGGTGAAGATGTTGAAAAACCTGAGGGTTAGACTTCATCCGTTTTTTATTCAAATAACCAATTCCGACAAGTTAGTTGAAAGTTGAGGTTCTTACATCTATATATGGCTTTTCGATCGCGAAAACTAACATCTGTTTAGAATTTTTAATACATACGTGTTTGTAATATTAGGCAGCCCAATATTTAACCGATAACTTTACTCGTGATACAATTGAGAAAATGAAATATTTGGGAGTGAATAAATGAAAATTGCATTAAACGGCGCGACAACGATGCACGCCGATTTGGAAACCGACATCAAAGCCGCCAGTGCCGCCGGATTTGATCTGATCGAAATTTGGGCGCCAAAGTTGCGCGAGTTCTTAAAAACAAAAACGGTCCGGAACTTAAAGAATTTATTGGTCGAACATAAGTTAGAGCCGTACTCGATAAATTCGATCGAACATATTACATTTCGAAGCGCCGAAGATCATGCGAAAATACTTGCCGAAACCGAAGAATTGTCGAGCATCGCCGGCGAGATCTTTTGTCCGTATGTGGTGGTTGTGCCGGGCAAGCTTCCCAAAGATGCGACCAAAGCAGAAATTATCGAAGAATCGGTCAAGGTTTTAAGCGAACTCGGCGATATCGCCGAACAACACGACGTTTCTTTGGCTTTTGAGTTTTTGGGGCAAGCCGATTGTTCGGTCCAGACGCTCGACCTATGCAACGAGATCGTCGAAAAGGTTGATCGGCAAAATATCGGGAATGTTATCGATACGTTTCATTTTTACGCCGGGAATTCAACGTTTGAAGCGATCGACGCTATGAAACCCGAAAAGCTTTTTATCTTTCATATCAACGATGCGGAAGATTTGCCGAAACACCAATTAACGGACGCGCACCGGCTTTATCCCGGCACGGGTATTTTGCCGATCAGGGAAATCAAAGCGCATTTTGATAAGATTGGCTACGACCGGATGGTTTCGATCGAGATCTTTCGGCCGGAGTATTGGAATCAAGACCCGTTTGAAGTTGCGCGAAAAGCACGTCAAGCAACAATTGAAGTCTTGGGTTTGGAAGCTTCAGCCGCCGGGGGCAGTTGGTAGATTTGGGAGTGGAGAGTGAGGAGTGAGCAGTGAGGAGTGAGGAGTGAGGAGTGAGGAGTAGAGAGTTAATGACCTTTTACTCTTTACTCCTCACTCCTCACTCTCCACTCTCCACTC
>JANLTD010001050.1:0-5764 GCA_031362765.1 Acidobacteriota bacterium
AAAGACGGCAAAAATAAAAAAAAATGTTTTTTTCACCAAATTATTAAATGTTTTGTAAGTTTTTGACCAAAAAAGCCATATAAGAAGTAGCAACAAATTTTTTCAAACGCGAGTCGCGTCAGGAAAATGTAGAAATTGTTATCTGAAATTACAAGCGGTAATCTGATTTTCTTTTTTGATGCCGCCGTAATTCAAAATTCAGGAAGGTCCAAACAATAAATTTTAAAGGAGGAGTTAGTAGATGTTAATCACAACCAATTCAAAATCATTTCGATTTTTTTCACAAAACTTTGGCATCGGCAGTTTTATACGCTTTAGTTTGGTGTTTGTATTCTTTTTTGGCGTTTTAGTTTTGTCCAATTCGCCGGTCCTTGCCCAGGGACCGGTCAACGGAAGTTTCGTTGGAAGAGTTATTGACAGCGTATCAAATCTACCGATACCGAATGCCACAGTAATATTTAGAAATATCGACAGAGGCTTTCAAACAGCCGCCAAGAGTGACAGTAACGGTCAGTTTTCCCGCACGGCTTTGCCGCCCGGAAATTATGAAATTGAAGCCAATGCGGACGGCTATAAATCCAAAATACAAAAACAATCGCTTTATGCGACGCGATCGAATGATGTCGTTCCCGTGCCGTTCTCACTCGAAAAAGCGGCGGCCGGAAATACCCAACCGGTCACGACCCCAACCCCAACAACAGGCGCGACAAGCGACAATAGTAAGGTTGAAGTGTCGGATACCGACGCAAATATCAATCTCAACCCGCGCCGTGACGGTGCATTTAATCAAGATTTCGTCACGAATTTACCGCTTGGCGGAACAACTTTAACACGGTCGTTTGACGAATTGGCTTTTTTGATTCCCGGCGTTAATCCGGCACCGCAGGCGATCGGCAGTTCGGTCGGGCCGGGCGTGGGCGGCGGCGTCGGCACCTCAGGTCAATTTTCAGTCAACGGTCTGCGTTCACGCGCCAACAACTTTACCGTTGACGGTTCGGACAATAACGACGAAGACATCGGCGTTCGGCGACAAGGATTTTTCACACTCGTCCCGCAACCAATCGAATCAATTCAGGAATTTTCAATCATAACATTGCTTGCTCCGGCACAATTCGGACGCAATATGGGAGCACAAGTCAACGCGCTCTCAAAATCCGGCGGCAACCGTTTTAGCGGTTCGATTTTCGGATTGTTCAATTCGGACAAATTGAATGCCTCTAATTTCTTTGACAATACATCCGGCGATTCGTCCTTTTTGTTGACAGCCCAACAAGGGAGCAATTCTATACCGGTTCTTGTGGACGGAACACAACCCCGTATTACCAATGATGCGGGCGAAAAAGATTCACTCACACTTTTGCAAGGCGGTTTTGCAGTCGGCGGCAGAATCGTGCGCGATAAGCTGTTTTTCTTTGCTTCGGGTGAAGGACAATGGCTTAATGGCACAAAAGAAGTTAATTTCGCAGTTCCGACGGTCGAACAACGCGGACTTTTTGGTAGTGGCGCATCAGGCTTGCAACAGTGCCGAGGAGCAGGAGGATTTGTAAACGGCGCGTGTCGGGATGCTGCCGGAAATCCAACAAATTTCACTCCGGGCTTTCCCACATCGGTTGGTGGTGATGAAGTTTTCAGTCTGTTTCCGTTTGCAAACAATCCGTCCGGCGTTTATGGTCGAAATACTTATACGCAAGCACTTTCAACTGATGCTCGTGGGCGGATTCTTTCCGGTAAAATTGATTGGGATGTCTTTGAGGTCAATGGTTATCAGCAAACTCTCACTGCCCGTTATAATTACACAGATGATAAACGTGATTTAACGGATGTCGGCGGCGCACTTTTCTCGGCTATCCGCCCGACCGTCCGGACCGACAATTTTTCGACCTATTTGAGCGGCGGATTGACCGATAATTTATCGAATGAATTTCGCGTTTCCTGGGGACGCACTCGCCTTAGATTTGAAGAACTTCCAGATACCACGGGATTCTTGCTTCCATTAAGCAATGCTCTGGTTACAAATGCTGCTGAAAAACGGTTTTTGTTAAATACTCGCCGTCTTTTAAACAACTCATTGCCATCAGGCTGTACTCCGACAGGTTGCCCGGCGGTGTCACAAGTACAATATAGTACTTCGGGAACGACCGAGTTTGGAACTAACAGTTTTAGGTCGAGTTTAGGACCAATTGGGCAATTGATTATTGCCGGATTTAGTCCGGTCGGAGTTGATGTATTTAACTTTCCGCAAGACCGCATAAATCAAACTTATCAATTTGCTGACACTTTGCGTTGGCAAATCGGTAACCATAGTTTGAGTTTGGGGGCGGACATCAGACGAACAGTCTTAGAAAGCAATCTTCCGCGCAATGCACGTCCGTTGGTGACGTTTAATGGTTCCCGCCGTAGTTCTATTTCATCCCCATTTGCATTGCCGTTGGATTTAGCCGCATCAGGAGCAGCCACCGGATTCTTTCAGACCTTAGTTTTACCCGGCAAAGATGCCAGTATCAATCTAGGATACTATCAGTTTAATTTCTTTGCCCAGGACGAGTGGCGGGCTGGCTCAAAGGCTAACATTTCGTTTGGTTTGCGATACGAATATAACACCCCGCCGAAAGAAGCTGACAATAAAATCGAAAGCACCTTTGGCATCCAGCAAACTCTGCCTTTTCTATCTGGTTTGAATCAGTTTATTGCGGGTCGAACAAAGATTTTCGACGCCGATCGAAATAATCTTGCACCGCGTTTCGGAGTAGCCGTGGCGCTCACTCCTAAGACCGTTCTTCGTAGTGGTCTCGGAATTTACTACGACCAAATTCTCGGCGCAGTTGTTAGCCAATCCAGAAATGTTTTCCCGACCTTTACAACCTTAAACTTTGGTGGCGGAATTAATCGTTCCGGCTCGGTTTTAAACTTTAGTTTGTTTAATCCCATTAATTCAGTAATAATTCTGACTCCGGGACCGACTGTGCCGGTTCTGACACCCGGTTCACTGAATACGCTGAATCCATTTTGGGTTTCTAATTCGGCACCAAATACGACCTTTCTCCAAACGATCTACAACACTTTTCCACTTCTTTTTCCCGGCACCCCATATGGAGCTACATTGCCGACCCGCAAGATGGATACCCCATTTTCGTTCCAGTATTCGATTAGCCTTGAGCAAGAGTTGAAGTCTAATACTTTTCTATCAGTTGCCTTTGTAACCACGAAAGGGGAAAAATTACTGCGCTTTACAACACCAAATGCCGGAGCTAATTTTGTCGCAACAATTACCAATTTCACTTTGTCTTCCAATCAGCCGCTTGTTCAAGGAACGACAGCAGACCCTGTTCGCCCGGTTTCTTCAATTGGTCCGATTTCGCAGTTTGAATCAACCGGACGCTCTCAATACAGTGCGCTTCAAATCGAATTGCGCGGACGTTTGCTAAATCAAAAACTGCAATATCGGGTAAATTATGCTCTTGGTGACGTTAAAGACGATGTTTCCGATGTCTTCGACCTTGCCGGAGCATCAGCCTTGCCGCAGAATAGCAATACTTTTTCGGGCGAATATGCTCCGGCAAATTTTGATGTTCGGCACAGATTTACCTACAGTTTTGTCTATGATTTGCCGCAACTCAAAGATCAAAGCAGTATCGCTAAGTTTTTCTTTGGCAGTTGGCAAGTTGCCGGAACAGGCAGATACAATACCGGACAGCCGTTCACTGTTAACTCGATTTTTGATGTCAATTTGGACGGGAATTTAACCGATCGTTTAAACAGCACCCAATTCATAACCGAAACAGGTAACAGGCAACAGCCTTTAACATCGTCCTGTGGTGCTTGTTCAGTATTGTTAGCGCCTTTTGGTCAAGATGGACAGGTGTCGCGCAATAGTTTCCGTGCCGGAAGTGTTCTTGATTTGGATTTGTCATTCAGCAAACGATTCAAAATCGTCGAAAACCAGAATTTGCAGTTCCGCGTTGATATTTTCAACTTTATCAATCGGGCTAATTTTGGCATTCCGGTACGTTTTCTCGAATCTCCGGGTTTCGGTCAAGCAACCGACACAGTAACGCCGGGCAGACGTATTCAGTTTGTCGTACGGTATAACTTCTAGGGGTTTGCAACTTTAATCAAGTGTTTGGACTTACTTTATAAATTGTTTTTTGAAGGTAATTCCAAACACTTTTTTTTGTGAAAAATGTGCTATCATACAGTCTCAAAAAATAGTTTAGGAAAAGAGCATATGTTTCAGAAACGGAAATTTTTATTTGCAACCGCCGCGCTTTTTTGTTTTGCGGCTTTGTTTTGGGTTAATGCTTTAACGGTCAAAGCACAAGAATTTTCCCGCAGTTCTATTACATCTGTCGCCACAAATACGCCAAAAAAAGGCGGCAAAAAGGCGGCAAAAACTCAAAGAGTTGTAGTTCAGATCAAAATTATAACGAAATCCGTTAAAGTCAAAACCAGTAATCTCACTGTTTCGACACAATTCAATGCGGATGTTTTAATCGAGCGATTAGACGCAAAAGGAACACCCTTTAAACCCGTCAAAGCGACCAAAAAGCAATCAAATGAAGATTCTGTGGAAACAGCCACTGTTGAATTTGAAAACCTGGTTCCGGGCAACTATAAAATAACATCTTCGTTGGACGGATTTGACACACAGGAAGCAGAAGTTTTGGTTCCGAAAGAAAAGACCATCGGCATTAGTCTGGATTTGGAGCCGATCAAATATCAATTAGCTATCGAAACCAATGTTTCCGACGGTGAAGTTCGCTATGCGCCTGCCGAATTGAAAGGCAAGGATTTAAACGGAAAACTTTCGACAAAAGAAACGGGCGGTTATTGTATTGCTCCGATTAAAAACGGGAAAGCGCTTATCCAGGAATTGCGGAAAGGATATTACAACATTGATATTCGTCCAAGCCCGACGGCAATCGAATATCAGCCGGTCTTGACGGCGGTAAATGTTCCGAATGAGGCTGAGGAAAGCTATAACATTCCTTTGGAGAAAAAGATCAGCACGGAAACATTTGCGACGGCGTGGACGGCTAATGATTGGGTTTTACCGGGCGGCTGGAGATTGGATAAAGCTTTGAAAACATCCAACGCCGCGGGCATTGCCCTACCGCGCAGTGACCAATATCGTTACTACACGGATTTTGAAATGGTCAGCGATGTCAAATCCAATGACGGCGACGCAATCAGTTTCGTCATGCGGGCGGTTGACGCGCAAAATTATTATCTGATTCAAATTTTCGGCGCGAAAGCCGCCGAGCCTTTTGTTGCAAAAGGTTACATTGTTAAAGATGGAAAAACCGAACAAATTTTCTCGAATCCGATCGAGCATTTCGCAACGACCATTAAAGCCGGAAAATCGTTTCGCGTGATTATCAGGGGCAAGGATAATAAATTTGAAGTTTCCATCGAAGACAGCGCAACGGCCGATGTTAAACCGGTCGGCAACATTATTGACCGTGACAATAATTTCCGGAAAGGTGCGGTCGGTATTGCCTCGCTTGGAAACGCAAATTTTCAGGTTGATTCCTTTACGGTCTGTGCGTCTTTGTGCCGTTAAAAATATTTGAATTTCGGCGAGTTCTGCGCTACACTTACGGCTTGCAAAACGTCTTAGAAATTGGTTTTGTCGGAAACGCACATTGAAGTTTCAAATCAGTGTTACCTAAATAATTACGGACTTCGGCAATCAAGCCGGTGAGAGGCAACCCACAGTTGGGATTGCCATAGTTTATGAAAGAATGCCCCAAATGCAAACTTTGTT
>JANLTD010001067.1:0-1615 GCA_031362765.1 Acidobacteriota bacterium
GCAAGAATTGTAATTCTTCAGCGTTCAGGAGAAGTATGTCCAAAAAAAATTTGATTGATTCCATCGAAGTAAAAAACCCTTGTTCCGAAAGTTGGGACGAGATGAAAGGCAGCGCCAAAGTACGGTTTTGCGGTCATTGCGCGTTTGAGGTCAATAATATTTCGGCGTTGACGCGCAAACAGGCAATGCGTCTGGTGCGCGAATCGGGCGGGCAAATCTGTGTCCGTTATGTCAAAAACCCGATTAACAACACACCGGTTTTCGCCGACAAACTTTATCAGATCACGCGCCGCGCCGGCATTACCGCCGGAGTTTTGGGGGCCTCACTCGCGCTTTCGACGATTGCTTACGCGCAAGGTAAACCGGTTTTGATAAATAAAAATAGCGATGCACAGACCGAGCAGATCCAGAAAGACCAAACCTATCGGGAAAATAACACCTTCAAAGGCGCGGCGATAAGTTTTTCGGGACAGATCACCGATTGGAACAAAGCCGCCATTCCAAATGCGGAGGTCACGATCACCAACATCAAAACCAACGAAAGCCGCACCGCCGCGACAGATGACGAAGGATTTTATAGCTTTGAAATCGTCGCCGCCGCCAGATACAAAATTCAGGCAACCGCCGCCGGATTCAAAAGCGCGGACGTCGAAATGAATGTTTATGACGGCGAAGAAACCGGCGCCAGCCTTTCGTTGGAAGAGAGGCGGCAATTAGCATTTATGGGCGATGTCGCATTTGTTTCCTACCGGACGCCGCTTCACACGGCCGTTTCCAACGACGCCATTGAAGTAGTTAAAAATCTGATCTCACGCGGCGAAAACGTCAACTCAAAAGATGAAAACTACGGCAATATCACGCCGCTGTTTCTCGCGGTCGAAAACGGCAACGCCGAAATTGTCGAGACTTTGCTCAACTTCGGCGCGAAGATCAACGCCAGAGACGACAACAAACAGACGCCTCTGATGCGGCTTGACGAAGACGCTTCCGAAGAACTCGTCAATCTGTTGATCAAACACGGCGCGAAAATAAATTTGGTTGACAATGGCGGAAACAACGCCCTGATTCTCGCTTCGCGCTCCGCCAGACCTGAGGTTTTGCAGATCTTATTGGAAGAAGGCGGCAACCTCAACGCCCAAAACCGCGCAGGCCGCACCGCGTTGATGGAAGCCGCCGATGCCGACGATCTCGAAAACGTCCGTGCTCTGCTCGAAGCAGGCGCCGAGGTCAATCTGAAAGACGGATCTGGTGAAACTGCTTTTGATTTGACGGGAAAGACACTTACTCCAAGTGCCGATGGACTTGATTCAGAGGGTTTGGCAGTCGCACCCGATGGCTCGTTTTGGGTTTCGGATGAATATGGACCTCACATTGTTCATTTTGATGCCACGGGCAAAACCATTGAACGCATCAATCCTTTTGGAACAGGAAAAGGCGGCAGAAAATTGCCATTGGTTTATGCCCGAAGAAGAGCAAATCGTGGAATGGAAGGTTTAACGATTACGCCAGACGGAAAAACGTTGGTGGGAATCATGCAATTTCCTCTGTACAACCCTACTTCGGCTGCCATAACAGGTTCATTAGTAACTCGAATTTTGACGTATGATATTGCCAC
>JANLTD010001071.1:0-3825 GCA_031362765.1 Acidobacteriota bacterium
TTGGCAATAGATGAAGATTACAAGTTTATTAAACGCATTGTCAAGGCGGCGTGCGTGGCGATGTTTGCACAATTTTATCTGGATAAAACGGGTGTAATTAAAAGTGTGACTCAGCAATCGCTAATTTCAAAATTGGACGATAACAACGCGCAGAGTTTCAGGCATATATTGCGGTATCAATTAGAGATTCCACTTGCATATTGCCATCAAAAATACTCTTCTCCAGTGATTTGGCGAAGGTTTTGATAAAAAGTCACACTTTTAATTACACCCTTTGTAAAACTCAATTGCTTCCAAAATTATTTCGTGACGACAGGAAATAATTTCAACATTTTGATTGAGCAAGATAGCTTGAACATTTTCAACGGCTCTTTGCCGAAAAAAATTACCGCTTTCAGCAAAATAATTAAGCGTTTCGGTTAAAACTTCGTCGGTTGTAACAAATGGAATACCGATTAGATTTTGGCTGACTTCCACCGCACGTTTTCGCCACTGGTCTTTGATGTTGATAAGTGCAACCCAATAAAAAGTATCTGCGAAAACCTTTCTCATTTTTCTTTTTTCGGTGCGCCGTAAAGATAATGGTCGTGATTGATCGAGCCGTCAGACGGAAGTTTTGCCCACTCTTCTTCGGGAATTCGATTGCTGATTTCGGTAATCACTTCCCAAATCGGGCGCGAATCTTTTTTCTGCGAAGCGGAAACTTTTTTCTCGATAATTTCCAAAACCTCTTTCTGCTCGTCTAACGGCAGATTTTTGACCTTCTCGAAAATAGTTTGTGCGATTTCGGTTTGCATAAATCTCACCTCATTTTGATTTTAGATTGTTTGCGATTTGTTCACAAGATAAAATGTCAATTAAGTAACGGAGAATAAAAGATGAATCAATTTACAGCGCAACAAAAGATAGAGCTTCTCGACAGAAAGTATGAGTTTTTGATGAAGACTGCTCCAGACGTTTAGATAATGGAAGTAGGCAAGTTACACCTATTCAAATTTCTTATGTGGAAATTGAAAAAGAGTTAGGTCAAAATTGACCTAACTCTTTCGATAATATAATTTGAGAAATTAGCTTTTATCGCCGTTAATCGGCGCAACATTCGGCGCGTTAGAGTTTTTCTGCATCTGATCGCGGAAAAGATTAAGCAGAAGCAGCGTTCCGATGCCGCCGTCGCCGTTGCCGCCGCCCGACGCCATAATGTCGGGTGTAATGCGGACGCCTTTTTCGCCGATGACTTTGAGCGTTTCGACCAGTGCGACGCCGTTTGCGCCGAGCGCGGCGACTTGTTCCTTATACGCGACGCCTTGCGCTTCGCCCATCAAGCGAACTTTTTCGGCCTCGGATTTACCGGTCTCCGAAATGTAATAAGCTTCGCCGTCGGCTTCGCGTTTGCGTTGTTCCGAGCGTTTCGCGGAGATCTCCACACCGACCGTTGCTTCCATCAGGCTGCGCTGATTGTCGGCCTGAGAACTTGTTTTTTCGAGTTCGATACGTTTGATCTCGGCTTCACGCTGGGCATCGAACATTGATTGTTTCTGTTCTGCCAGGATCTTTTCGGTCTGCGTTTTCATCAACTCTTCGGGAAGTTTGATGTGGCAGATAAGCACATTGACGACATCAACGTGATATTTCAACAGGTGCATCCTGACGCGAGCTTCGGCGCGTTCCTGTTCTTCGTGACGGTTTTGCAGATAAGCCATCGCCGAAGATTCACTCGCTTGATTGCGGAAAATCGAATCAATTAACGGGTGCATCACGTTTTGGACGAGCTTTTCGGTGCTGCCGATCTTCGCGACCATAAACGGCGCGTCTTCGGGTTTGACTCTGAATACGACGCGGACTTCGAGCTGCATCGTAAAACCATCTTTGGAAATCACCGAAAACGGATCGAATGAATCGCCGACTTCTTCGGCCGTCCATTCGACCGTCATATTCGTCGTCGGAATAACGATCGGTGTCGTCGCCAAAGTGTTGACATAATAGCGTCCCGGACCGACGACCGTTTCCTGAATACCGCGATAACCTTCGGGAACGACATAGGCTTCGTGTGCGCCGCTGTCAAGCCGTTTGTCCGCCGGATCACTGACGAGTTCGGCTTTGATTTGTTCGATCGAAAGATTGTCGCCGTCAACCTTATCAAGTTTTTCCGCCGCGATCGTGACTTGCTCTTCTTCCTCGCGCTCAAGCCGTTCACGGATCTTGTCAGCCATTGCTTTTCGAATCTCTTCGCCGGGATCTTTGCCGACGTTGGAAACGATGACCGCGACCTCGCCTGGTTTTACTTCTTTCGCCGATTCCATGATCACTTTGAAAAGCAGTGGATTGACGTAATAGGTGCCCGGCAAGAGAATATCTTTTTGCGGACCGCGTTGACCACCGCCCGTGATAAACGCATTCGGATCCTGAAAATTGTCGTGTCCGGTGACGGCTTGCGCAACGTAATCACGCGGGTCAAGCCGTGCGCCGTCAAGGGCTTCGACCAGTCCGATTTGATTTTCAGAAATAACCGTCGCGTCAAAAAGCCGGACTGTAAAAATTCCGGGTTTGAAGTCGTTGGCATCGTCAATCGAAACGGATTGGGTATGAATACGATAAGTGCCGGGCGTCAGAGTTTCAACCTGCGGACCCTTTTGCCCGCCGTTGTAAACGAAGCTTTCCGCGTCCTGAAAGTTTTTGTGGCCTTTGATCGCGCTGCCGTGAAGTCGTCCCGGTTCAAGCTGAGCGCCGTCGGCGGAAGTCATAACGCCGATTTTTCCAGGAGGAATCATCGTTGTTTTGGCGATCGAAACATTAAATAAATAAGGGTGAATCGCCCATTTCCCGGGCGGCAGGGTTCGCAATTGAATACCTTTGACGCCGCCTTGTTTGATAAACGCGATCGGGTCTTGAAAGTTGTTATGCGCGTTTTGCGCTTTATCCGGCGCGAAATTGCTGCCCATCGGCATCGGCTCGCCGTCAATCGCCTCGATCACGCCGAGTTCGTCCGCACCGATCTCAACGAGCGGAACTTTTTGAATTACGCGCTCGATCGGATACAAAACAACGTGGAGTCCCGGTTTTAAGACATCGGCTTGAATGCCGATTTCGCCGTCGGTCGCCACGACGCGGCCTTGCGCCATCTTTTTGCCCCAGTAACGGCGCTCTTTAATGCCGACCTCGGTTGCCCCGACATTAACCAAAATGCGCGAAATGATATACCAAATGATGCCCAGGACAATCAGCGCAAGAACGCCGATAACAATTAAAAACATTGAATTTTGATTCATTTTAATTTCCTCAAGAAAACTATAAATTTTCCTCTGACGTCGTTCGCAGCTTTTCGATTTCTTCCTTTAACCAAAAGATCGCGCCCGAAGTTCTTTCCTGTTGGGGAAGAGTTCTGAAATGGCTGTCCAACAAATCAGCCAAATCTTGTGCCCTTAAATTACCAATCCGGTTTTCTCGCCAAAGTTTTATCACATTTTCCGAAATTTTGCTAAATGTCTTCGCATTTTCGCTCTTTGCAGCCAGAAAGAGTAATTCGATTGTTTTCTTTCTGTCAGGCGAAATGCGCCAGGCTTTTTCAAATTCAGACAGTTTTTGGGTTTTCAGCTCTACAATCCGACACGCTTCTTCCGCTTTTTTCGCTTCTGCTTGTGCTTTTTCTGCTTGTTCAAATACGCGCATCTCTTCTTCCGTCGGCTGAAAAAGCGGACGAAAGTTTTCGGCGGAAAGACTTTTTGGTGGATTTTGTTCTAATGGAAAGGATTTTCGCCGTCTGGCAAACTTTGCCAACAGTGCGACAGCCGACAAAACGACTAAAATTGTAAAAAGGAAGAGCATTTT
>JANLTD010001097.1:0-2001 GCA_031362765.1 Acidobacteriota bacterium
TGGTTGCGTTTGTCGGCAAAATACAATCCGACGCCAAAAACCAAAACCGGAACGACCGCCGGAAATTCACAGGTTACGGCAAGTCCGGCAAGAAATCCGGATAACGCGCAATTTCGCAGAAAGATCCGTTCGGTATCGTAAAGCAGACGAAATGCAAAATAGAGCAAAACAGCGACCAGAACGTGCGAGAAAAACAATAAACTGTAAATGAAGAGCGGTGTCCCGAAAAGCAGCGCGGCGAGCGAAATTTCGTCAATATCGCGGCCGTAAAGCCAGAACGCGAGAAAAAGGAGCGGCAAGGTCGAAAGAAAAAGCCGCATCACAAACCAGCTGATGCGGATATTCGAAGCGTCGGGCGATCCAATAAAAATTCGTGTCAAAGCATAGAGCGGTGCGGCAAGAATAGCAGTTCCGGGCGGTTTATTGGAATAAGTTTTATCGCCGACGCGCGCCGTATCAACATTTTTGCCGATCAGGTCTTCCGTCCACGAAATCTCGAACGAACCTTTTTCGACCAGTGAAGCGGCGGTTGCCCAGCACGTCAGTTCGTTTGCCGAACCGCCGTGCGGAAACATCGGCAAAAGATAAATTGCCAAAAAAACATAGATCGCCAGAATCCAAAGACCTTTATTTTTTCCCACTGTTTTGCTTTTCGACCTTTTCGACCATATTCTCGACCGGCAGCATATTTTTGTTTGCGACAGAAAACGTCAAACGCTTACCTTCGAGATGAAAAACATTTCCGTTCCATTTGTAGTGCGTTTGCGTAAAATGCGTCGGACAGCAAAGTTGTTCTTCATCGCCCGTGATCTTCGCGGTATCGAGTTCACCGACAATATAGCGGTCTTGACCGAAAAGTTCAATCACGGTTTCGCCCTTTTCGACGCGGATGTCTTTTAAGCCGCCGTCGGCTCGGTCACCGGTTCGAAAATTCCAGAGAAGTTCGGGCTCCGCATCTTTCCACGTAAAAACATAGACGAGATGCGGAAGTGCTCCGCCGCCGGTGTCGATTTTGAGAATCACAAACGCTTCGTCCTGACCGTCGCCGGTTGCGTCAAAAAACTTTGTCGCAATATATGACAAACCGATTTTCTTTTCCTCTTCCGACATTGGACGCTTGCCGCCGACGAGTTCAGCTTCTTTGCCGTCCGGGTCTTGCCATCCGCGCGGCAAAGGATACGAAAAATTCTTAAAATCAAATTTACCGATCGGCGCAGCGGTCGAATTGTTGCGAGCGTCAAGTAGTTCGGCCTGGAGATTTGGAATTTTGGGCGTCGGCGGCACGGGTTCAGGTGTCGCGGTTGGATTAACCGTGACAGTCGGCGTAGTATTTGTTTGTGTCGGCGCCGTTTCAACCTTTCCGCCGCACGCGGAAAAGAAAAAGACGTTACCTAAAAGCAAAAAAACTGCTATTATCCGGACCCTAATTTTCATCAAAAATTGTTGCTAGTCGTATCGCAAAACAGGTGTGTTGTTTCAATATTAACCAAATATTTTGCGGATTTGCAATGTCAGAGGGATAAAGGATGAAGGATGAGGGATGAAACTTTCGTTCAACACCAATAATAAAGTATTCAAATTTGAAACAATCTCAACCAAATATTTTTATTCATCCCTCATCTTTCATCCCTCATCCCTCAACTCACGCCCGCGTCAGACTTCGATATTTAATGCGGTGCGGTTGATCGGCATCGTGACCGAGACGGCGTTTGCGGTCGGCTTCGTATTCGCTGTAATTGCCGTCAAAGAATTCGACTTTTGAATCGCCTTCAAACGCTAAGATATGTGTCGCGATGCGGTCAAGAAACCAGCGATCGTGAGAAATCACAACGGCGCAGCCGCCGAAATTTTCCAATGCTTCTTCGAGTGCGCGCATCGTGTTGACATCCAGATCATTGGTCGGTTCGTCTAATAACAAAACATTTGCGCCGGATTTCAGCATTTTCGCGAGGTGCACGCGGTTGCGTTCGCCGCCCGAAAGCGATCCGACGAACTTTTGCT
>JANLTD010001134.1:0-1920 GCA_031362765.1 Acidobacteriota bacterium
AACTCTTTCTTCGTCGTGATTCAAGGCTTCGCCGACAAAAAGATGAACTGCCGTGCTTTCTTTCGGCGCGAGAAAGAATTTATCAGGCTCAAACCAATATTCATGCGCGAAGGCCGAAACCGAGAAAGCCAATATCCATAAAGTTGTGTAAATTGTCTTCATTATCTGAAACCTACCTCATTATTCAAACCGAATAATTGCCGAGTTCGATCAACCATCTACGTTCTGTAATTCTTTCAGGTTCGTTAAAACCGAAGATAAATATTGCTCAACATTCATCGTGAAAGGTGCCAAAAATGGGACGCGGACGAACGCGGATTGAGCGGATTTACGCTGGTTTCTAAAAAAATCCGCGAAAATCCGCCGAATCCGCGCCTCTCCGTGTCCTATTTCTTTTTAACGTTTCTAATCCTTGAAGTTTTGAGCCAATGCTCGCGGACATTTTTCAACTCCTGATTCGCATTATTAGCAAGATCCGTTCGCACGAAGTTCGGAAGGGCGCGCAAATTATCGCTGATATAACGGCTCATTTAACTGTCGTATATTTGCGGGCGTAAATTTTTGCCATCCGCATCAGATGCTCAAGCTGCATATAATAATCCAGCTCGTGCTTTTCTTCGGCGGAAATTTCCTCGTTTTTTTCGCATTCAATCAAATCCGACACTCTTTGCTTGGTTTCTTCCGAAGGTCGAAATGCCAAAACCTTTGTCGGATCCGTCATTGCAATAAAATTCGCGACCTCTTCCGACGCCTTAAAGTTTTTTACAGCAATCATAACGATTTACATACCTCTTTCGTTAAATTATACCACAGCAAAAGTCTCCTTTTATTCATCTCCCGCAACTGCCACCCGTTCTTTTATTTCGATCTGCTTGTCGCTCGAAACGTCGTCTTTCAGATTCTCGCTGTGCAGACGATTTTTGTGAGCCGCGCGGACGAATGAAACGAACAGCGGATGCGCGTTTAATGGTTTCGATTTATATTCGGGGTGAAACTGACAGGCGACAAAGAACGGATGTTTATCGCGCGGCAATTCAACCATTTCGACAAATTTGCCGTCGGGCGAGATTCCGCTGATGATCAATCCTTCTTTTTCCAAATGGGCGCGAAATTCGGGATTGAATTCATAGCGATGGCGATGGCGTTCGCTGATCTCTGATGCGCCGCGATAGATCTCACGCGCCAGACTTCCCTCTTTCAGTTCGCACGGACACGCACCCAAACGCATTGTGCCGCCAAATTCTTCGACATTGACCAGATCGCGCAGCTTAAAGATGATCGGGAAAGGCGTTTCGGCGTTGAATTCCGTTGAATCGGCATCGCGCAAACCGCAGACGTTGCGTGCAAACTCGATGCAGGCGGTTTGCATCCCGAGACAGATCCCGAAATACGGCGTGCCTGATCTACGGGCGTATTTGATTGCGCGAAGCATTCCCGAAATACCGCGTTTTCCAAATCCGCCCGGAACAAGGATCGCGTCAAAGTCCTGTAAATCTGTTTCGTAATCGTCTTTCATCAAATTTTCAGATTCGATCCATTCGACATTGACGCGCAGATTGTTTGCGACGCCGGCGTGCGTCAATGCTTCGCGTAGGGATTTGTAGGAATCTTCGAGCTCGACATATTTTCCGACAATTGCAATTTTTACCGCGCCTTCCGAAGGTTCTTTGATGGTCGAAACAAGTTCGCGCCATTTCTTCTAGCCCATTACAGTTACCCATCCAGAAGTCACCCGTTACTTTATGTCTATCCCTGAAGCTGTCCGCTTGGTGATGCAAGCCGGGGCAATGGCGACGGGGGGAGATGTATTTGTCTTGGAAATGGGTGAGCCGGTGCGGATTTTTGATCTAGCAGAGCAAATGATTCGGTTAAGCGGACTTACTCCGGGCAAAGATATCGAAATCAAAATTACTGGCTTGC
>JANLTD010001146.1:0-2867 GCA_031362765.1 Acidobacteriota bacterium
CGGCGTTTGCGGTCGTTCGGGTTGCGCGATTTTTCATATTCATCAACATTTTCGGCCGCCAAATAAACTGCGTCAATGATTGCCGTTGGACCGCCTTCGATATACAGATTGTCGAGGGCTTCCATAATGTCGGGTTTGCTCGGTGTAAATTCCTGTGTGATTTCGATGTTTTCCGAATCAACAAAACGGATGATACTGGTTTCATCATCAGCGCGGTTGGTGCTGACGATGATCTTGCTGGCTTCGATGACCTTATCGAGCTGTAGCCGCATCGAACCGGAATTATCAATGACCATCGCATAATTGGTCGGAACTTCCGATTTACCGAAATACTCGATTTTTTGAAGCACATTGTTTTCGTACACCGTGAAATCGTTCTGCGTCAGGTTGGCGATCGAACGATTATTGCGGTCAACGACCCGGATATTGAGATTGACGAGTTCGGTGTCAATCTTAATTGTTCCTTCTTCTTCTTCCGGAGTCGGTTCGGGCGAAACGCTTTTGGCCGGTGTCGGCGTCGGCTTCGCCTGCGTATTTGTTTGTGCGTCAGCCCGGAAAAAGTTAAAAAAAGCCGGCAGCAGCGCAAAACACAATACAACTGTCCAAATCAATAAATTCTTACCTTTCATTATTCTCCAAACGTGCATTTATTTGTAATTCGTGTTCGGCGTTGCGTAATAGCCTTCACGATTTCTGACCGTTAGACGCGGCAAACCACGCGGAGGTTTGACCTTAACTTTTACTTTATGATATTTTCCGTCAGGTTGAAAATTCTGAGGCGTGTAACCGATCGAATATTGATGGCGAAGTTCGAGTGCGATGCGTTCAAAGATCTCGTCCATTTCAACATCGGTTGAAGGATAAAATGCCTTGCCGCCCGTCACTGAGGTTAATTCGTCCAAAAAAGCTTGTCCCTGCATTCCATCAGTGCTGCCGGCATCGCGGCCGTCCATAATTCCGACAGCATAGACAACGACATCGGATTCTTTCATCAATCGGCGTACTTCGCCGAAATTATAGCGCGAAGCATTGTCCTGACCATCGCTGATGATGAGCAACGCCTTTTTCTGATGCGATCCGCGGGTTACTTTTTCGATGCCGAGATAGCAAGCGTCGTAAAGAGCCGTGTTATTTTTGGGGCTGACGAGCGTTAGTTTTTGCAGAACGGCTTCACCGTCGCGGGTGCGGTCGAGCAGTAATTGGGCGCGGTTGTTAAAGGCGATCAGAAAATATTCGTCGTTCGGGTGGCTCGTGTTGATAAACTTTTCGAGGGCCTTGCGCGCCTTGCCGATCTTGGTTCCGCTCATTGAATCGGAAACGTCAAATAAAATACCAAGCGAGACCGGCGCGTCGGTGTCGCTGAAAAACGTAATTTCCTGTTCCGCACCGTTATCTATTACGGTAAATGCGTTTTTAGTCAAACCGGATACATAACGTCCGTAAATATCAGTCACCGTCAAGGTTAAAGTGACAAGATCGGTCGGAACTTTGACAGGTTTGTCGTCTCTGTCTTCAACTGCTTGTTGCAAAGGTGTCGGTGTCGGCGTTTGAGCGAACGACGCCGCGGCACCGCAAATAAGAAATAGAGAAATGAAACTCCATCTTAGTCCGACACAAGATCGGCTAAGAATCTGAACATAATTTACAGCCATAAATTCTCCGTATAATCTAATTTTATATATTAAGCAACAGACAGTTTTTCCGCAAGACATTTTTTTTGATGTGTGTAACTGAAAAACAGTTGTTTTGACGCAAAAAAGTTTTTATGTTTGAGTTGGCGTGCAACCTTTGGTAAAAAGAAGCGTGATATACTTTTGAAAAAGTTGGCAGTAGGCAGCGGCAGTCGGCAGTTTGAAAACTACTCTGCCAACTGCCAACTGCCGCTGC
Source organism: Acidobacteriota bacterium (assembly GCA_031362765.1). Taxonomy (GTDB): domain Bacteria; phylum Acidobacteriota; class Blastocatellia; order Pyrinomonadales; family Pyrinomonadaceae; genus JAFDVJ01. Next base: position 1,888 of record JANLTD010001146.1, read on the forward strand.
CTACTGAATTATGGCTGAATTTATTTGTCGTTTAGGAACGCCGTCAGGCGAAATTGTGACGCGGGTTGTCGAAGCACTCGGTGCGAATGAAGCAAAATCGCAACTCGAACACGAAGGTTTTAAGGTTTTTACGGTCGCCAATGCCGAAAAAGGTCTGTCGGCGGTTTTGTCGGGCGCGGGTAAAAAAAATCGTGTCAAACAAGGCGATTTTTTGCTTTTCAATCAACAGCTTGCGGCACTTTTGCGAGCCGGAATTCCGATTCTACAATCGATCAATCTATTAAAGAACCGTTCGCAATCGTCAAATCTGCGGGCTGTTTTGGCGGATGTTGAAGAAAAGATCAAAAGCGGAATCCCGCTTTCGGATGCATTTGAAGCGCAGCGAATGTTTCCGCGAATCTACACGGCTTCGCTGCTTTCGGGCGAAAAGTCAGGCGCGCTTGACGATGTTTTGGCGCGGTATGTTGATTATTTGAAACGTGCCGTCGGCGTTTCGCGTAAACTGCGCGGCGCGCTGGCATATCCGTTGTTTTTGATGACGGCGGCGATGCTGATGGTCGCGTTTCTAACGCTTTATGTCGTGCCGCGAATGTCGGACCTGTTTAAGGGGCTCAGCACGAAAAACGGTTTACCGACAGTGACGGTGGTGGTTTTGACGATTTCTTCGACCATCGCCAACAATATCTGGTGGCTTTTGCCGCTCATTCTGGTTTTGGGCTTCGCAATTTATTTCTGGCTCAGAACGCCGAACGGGAAATTGCTGCTGCATAAATTTTTATTGAGACTTCCGCTGATCGGCAATCTTGTCAAACAGATGACGATGGCGCAGCTCGCGCGGTCGCTCTCGACACTTCTGTCAGGCGGCATCACGGTTCCCGATGCGTGGGATATTTCTTCGCAATCGATCAATAATCTTGAATTACGCCGCCGCAGTCAGTCGGTTCTGCAGCTTATTCTGGAAGGCCGCGGATTTACAGAGG
>JANLTD010001148.1:0-13624 GCA_031362765.1 Acidobacteriota bacterium
GTTGCCGGAAATTGTACTTAAATCCAAAGAGTTTGCTCCATCAAGACACTTACAACAACCTAAAGTCGGGACCTTTGTGTTTGCTCCATTTATAAAATTCGGATTTTCACGTTCAATCTTCGTGTCCGAAGATCTGTCAATTTGTCCAAACGCCAAATTACTAGAAACCAACAAGGCCAAAATTGTTACGATTAATTTCATTTTACTTTTCATTTTCTTCTCTCCTAAAATTTTAGATTTGCACGAGGCCTTGCGCCTTTTTTTCGTGCTTCAATGAGGTGTGATTTTTGGCGGCGAAAAGTAACGCGGAAAAAATTAAGTAATGCCTCAGTCAAAAGTTAGGAATTTTCATTGTGACAAATGCGGGCGTAAAACAACCCTTCCTGACCTTAAATTTACTGTGCATTGATTGATAACCTTTCATCTTTTCTCAAACAAAAGGTTAAAAAGACCCGATCAAACCAAGTACAGGCTTGGAAGGGATGTTCGACGCCCGATCTTTGAGCAAAGATCTGATCTGTAACTTTTTACTGACGCATTACAAAAATAAAATGATTTTCCGTGCGTAAACCGGTCGGTTATGGTAGATTTTTGAAACGCACATTATGACGACGCTTTCGGCTGCATTATTGCTTTTTTTGGTGATTGACCCACTCGGGAATATTCCGATGTTTATGACGACCCTTAAAAAGGTTGAAGCGTCGCGGCAGCGCCGGGTGGTCGTGCGCGAACTTTTGATTGCGCTCGTCATTCTTGTCGGGTTTCTTTTTCTCGGTCAATATCTTTTGCAATTGCTTCATTTATCCGAAACCGCACTGACGACCGCAGGCGGCATAATTTTGCTGATAATTGCGATCAAGATGATTTTTCCTTCGCATAATTCCGGGTTGCAACAAGACATTGAAGGCGAACCTTTTATCGTTCCTTTGGCGATTCCGTATGTTGCCGGACCTTCGGCGATGGCGACCGCACTGTTGATGATGAGCCGCGAACCCGAACGCTGGGTCGATTGGCTGATCGCCGTTTTTATCGCGTGGCTGGCGTCGGCGCTGATCATTTATTTTTCGAGTTATTTTGCGCGTTTCTTAGGCGAAAAAGGTTTGATCGCGATCGAACGCTTGATGGGAATGCTGTTGATCACAGTCGCCGTCCAGATGCTTTTAACGGGCATTGCCGAATTTGTCGGAAAAACTTTGGAGAAAGTTCCGCAATGAGATTTTCACGCAATCAGATCATCGGCTCGCTCGTCGTGCTCGGCGCGATTTTGCTGATCGCGCTTCTTCGGTTTGTGTTGGCCAATTAACGATTTCCGTCAACCGGCGACGAAGTTTCCCTTTATTTTCCGCAATTTTCAATCCAAGTTCTGTTTTCCATCCAAAATCGCCGAAATGTGTCATTTTTGTTTTTAATGCGAATCAGGAGTTGAAAAATGTCAGTGCGCATTGGCTTAAAACTTAGGGATTAGAAATATTAAAAGAAATAGGACGCGGATGAACGCGGATTCGGCGGATTTCCGCTGTTTTTTTTTAATCCGCGTAAATCCGCTCAATCCGCGTTCGTCCGTGTCCTATTTTTGACACTTTTCACCCTGAATTTTGAGTTTGCAAACAACTTTTCAGTTTATCTATTCAACCCCTAATTCGCATTTTTAGTATAGAATTATTCATATGACTTTCGAAACAAGCGACGTAAAGACCTTTAAAGAGTTCGGGCTGATCGGTGAGCTGATGAAGGCAATTGATGATGTCGGCTATGAAACGCCTTCGCCGATCCAGCTTAAAACCATTCCGGTGCTTCTCGAAGGCCGCGATGTGGTCGGGCAGGCACAGACCGGAACGGGAAAAACGGCTGCGTTCGCGCTGCCGGGTTTGCAGAAAATTGATACTACGACCAGCCGCATTCAGGTGCTCGTATTGACACCGACGCGCGAACTTGCCATTCAGGTCGCCGAGGCGTTTCATACTTATGCAAAACATCTCGGACGCGTCAGGGTTTTGCCGGTGTACGGCGGGCAGTCGATCACACAGCAGATCAAACATCTGCGCAGCGGTGTGCAGGTAATCGTCGGCACGCCCGGCCGCGTGATGGATCATATGCGGCGCGAGACGATTGACTTGAAGGATCTGAAAATGGTCGTCCTCGACGAAGCCGACGAGATGCTGCGGATGGGTTTTCAGGAAGATGTCGAATGGATTCTCTCGCACACGCCCGAATCGCGGCAAACCGCACTTTTTTCGGCGACGATGCCGCGTCAGGTGCGGCGCATTGCCGAAAAATACTTGAACGATCCGGTCAATATCGAAACGGAACGAAAGACAATGACCGTTCCGACCATCTCGCAGTTTTACATCAATGTCTCGGAAGGTCAGAAGGTTGATACGCTGACCAGAATTCTCGAAACTGATTCATCGCCGGGTGAAGCCGTTCTGATCTTTCACCGCACGAAGATCGGCTGTGATCAGCTGACCGAAAAACTGCAGGCGCGCGGTTACGCAGCGGAAGCAATGCACGGCGATATGAACCAGAACCAGCGCGAAGCCGTGATTAAAAGATTAAAAAACGGTCAGGTCGAAATAGTCGTTGCCACGGACGTGGCGGCGCGTGGTCTCGATGTCGAACAAATCACGTCGGTCGTCAATTACGATATGCCGGGCGATACAGAAGTTTACGTGCACCGCATCGGCCGCACGGGACGCGCCGGACGGATGGGCAAGGCGATTCTTTTCGTCACGCCGCGCCAACAGCGAATGAAGCGCGACATCGAAAATTATACAAAACAGCACATCGAACCTTTCCGAATGCCCACGCAGGCCGATGTCGCATCTCGCCGCGTGGCAGTTTTGAAGGAAAGACTTCTGGATACTTTGGCGAAACAGGATTTGGAACTTTATCTTTCGCTGGTCGAGGAATTGGCCGAAGAATGCGGTTGCGACATTGCCGAAATCGCCGCAGCGGCGACGTTTCTTGCGGTCGGCGACAAACCGCTGCAGGTCAAAGTTCAGCCGAAACCCGAGCAGCTTGTGAAGCAGTGGAATACGGAAATGACCCGGCTTTTCGTTGAGGTCGGACGCCGCGACGGCGTCAGCGCCGGAGACATCGTCGGCGCGATCGCCAACGAAGGCAACGTGCCGGGAAAAGCCATCGGCGCAATTGATATTTACGACCGTTTCACTTTGGTTGACGTACCTTCGGAATTTACCGAACAAGTGCTAGGACAAATGCGCAACAGCCGCATCCGAAGTCAAAAAGCAAATGTCCGGGTGGCTGATCCGAGCGATGCTTCGGACAAACCGCGTCAAACCGTCGAAAAAAAGCCGGCTGTTTTTGCCGACAAATCCGGCGGCGACAAATCGCCCCGCCGGAAAAAACCAGAACCTCCGCAAAATCCGTTCAGACAATATGAAAAACCTGCGAGGGCAAAAAAGACGAGTTCGCCTGCCAAAATTGAGGTGAAAAAAGAAAAGCCCCCAAAGTTGAAAGAAGGCAAAAAGAAGGCGAAGTGGACAAAAGAGCAGCGCGCGGAGCGCGATAAATTTTTAAAATCGAAGTAACTGTTTAGGTCTTTGGTTTTTAGGTTTTGGTCCTTCGTTTTATTCAACGTAACCTTGCTGATTTTAAATCAATATTTCCGTAAAAAAAGCGGAACGGTGAGAAATTCAAAGCCAAACTGTAATTTCTTTCAAAAGAACTAAAAACCAAAGACCAAAAGCCAAAGGCCTAAACAGATATCTAAATTGTCGGTTTGCCGGTCATCACGAACGTGATCCGGCCTCCGCTGATGATTTCGGCGTGCGTGATGTAACGTCGTTTGATTTCTTTGCCGTTGACCAAAACCTTTTCGACATAAACGTTTTTATCACTTTGGTTCTTTGCCTCGATCGTTAAGATTTTGCCGTTTTCGAGCTTTAAAACGGCCGTTTTGATTGCCGGACTGCCGATTTGATATTGGTCCGAACCGGGCGCGACCGGATAAAATCCCAAAGAACTAAACAAAAACCACGCTGACATCTGACCGCAGTCGTCGTTGCCGCCGAGTCCGTCGGGCGATGCGTGGTATTGATGTTTGAGAATCATCCGGACGCGTTCCTGCGTCTTCCACGCACTGTCCGTGAAGTTGTAAAGATAAGCGACGTGATGCGAGGGTTCGTTTCCGTGAATATAGCCCCCGATGATGCCTTCGCGGGTGATGTCTTCGGTTTCGGCGAAAAACTCGTCGGGCAGGTCCATTGAAAAAAGTTCGTCAAGATGCGCCGCAAACTTCTCGCGGCCGCCCATCAGCGCAATCATTGCCGCGGGATCGTGCGGCACGTAAAGACTGTAATTCCAGGAATTTCCTTCGATAAATCCCTGACCTTCGGTTTTCAGCGCGTCAAATTTTCCGGAAAATTTTCCGTCGCTGGTTTTCGGACGCGTAAAGCCGATCGACGAATCAAAGACATTTTTCCAGTTTTCCGAACGCTTGATGAATTCGTCGTAAATTGCCGGTTTACCGAGTTTTTTCGCAGCTTGCGCGATCGCCCAATCATCGTACGCGTATTCCAGAGTTTTGGAAACTGAGGAAGAATTCTTGTCTTCAGGAACATAGCCGAGTGCCATATAAGACCCGAGTCCATCGTAATATTTCGTCCGCGCTGTCTGCGCCATTGCATCGAGCGCGGAATCAGCGTCAATGCCGGTCGTATTGCCTTTGACGATCGCGTCCGCGATGACCGAAACCGAATGATAGCCGATCATACACCAATTTTCGTTGGCGTAATGCGACCAAATGGGCAGCATTTTATGCGCGCTCTGGTCGTAATGCGCGAGCATCGAATTAATCATTTCGCGGTTTCTTTTCGGCTGAATGATATTGAAAAACGGATGAAGAGCGCGATATGTGTCCCAGAGCGAAAATGTCGTGTAATTCGTAAATGTACGCGCCTCGTGAACATTTTGGTCAAGACCTTTGTATTTTCCGTCCGTATCCATATAAACGGTCGGCGACAAAAACGTGTGATACATCGCCGTATAAAAATTAACGAGATCGTTTTTATTTTCAGCCGTGACGGCGATTTTGCCGAGTTCTTTGTTCCACGCGTCTTGCCCCGCTTTTTTTACTTTTTCAAAATCCCAATCGGGCGTTTCCGTTTTTAGATTATTCATCGCGCCGATCGTCGAAACGGGCGAAAGCGCGAATTTTATTTTTAATTTCTCGTCTTTCGCAGTTTTAAAATCAAAATATGCACGAAGCTGTTCGCCCGCCATTTCGGGGAAATTCTTTGTTTGGTCGAATTTGCGCCAAAATCCTTTATACGGCGAAGGCTTGAAATCTTTGAAACCGTAATTTGTAAAAGGCTTTGAAAAAACAAGCGCAAAATAGACGGTTCGCGTACGCGCCCAGCCGTTTGTTTGCCGATAGCCGACAATTGTGTGATCGTTTTCAACGCGGACAAATGTCCAGACATTTTTGTCGTCGTAATTGTAGATGCCGTGCATCAGATCGAGAATGATGTGAGAATCCTCAGATTCGGGAAAAGTATATTGATGAAAACCGACGCGGGTGGTCGTCGTCATTTCGGCTAAGATATTGTCGTCGGCAAGCAAAACCTTGTAATAATCCGGTTCGGCAACTTCGGTTTCGTGCGAAAACGCCGAACGAAAGCCGCTTTTCGGATCGTTCTTTGTTTCCGGCTCAAGCTGAAGTTCGCCAACCGTCGGCATGATCAGAAAATCGCCGAGATCGGAATGTCCGGTGCCCGAAAAATGCGTGTGTGAAAAACCGACGATCTCGCGGTCATCGTAATTGTACCCGGCGCAGTATTTGTAAGTGTTTTTATTGTATTTTCCCCCAATCAAATAGGGCTGTTCGTCCGTGTCAGGCGACAATTGAACCGCTCCGAAAGGCAGGGTCGCGCCGGGAAAAGTATGTCCCATCTTTTGAGTTCCGATCAGCGGATTGACATATTGAAGATAGTTTTCCGATTTTTGCGCCATTAAACTTAATTGCGAAAACAACAAAATAACACCGAATAAAAGATTTTTCATTTTTGATTTCCGAAATGGTTTCGATAGAATTTTTATTATCAGATAATAAACGTAAAAAGCCGAAAAAGCGACTAATGAACTATGTTAATCTGAGTGTGGTTGTGGATAATAATTTGTTGAAAAATCCAGTTTATTCAATCGTCGGGCCGACCGCTTCAGGCAAGACTGAAATCGGCGTGGCGCTCGCGCTTTACTTGGGAAACGCTGAAATTATCAATTGCGATTCGGTGCAGATCTATCAGGGAATCGAGATCGCGACTGCCAAACCGGGCAACGAAGAAAAATGCGGCGTGCCCCATCATCTGATTGATTATGTTGCGCCCAATGTCAATTATACGGCCGCCGATTGGGCACAGGACGCAAGCCGCAAAATCGGCGAGATCGAAAAGCGCGGTAATATTCCGATTCTTGTCGGCGGCACCGGATTTTATCTGCGGACGCTCCGGAATCCGTTTTTTGAAACGCCGAAAACTAATGAAAAATTACGTAAAAGATTAAAACAGCTCAAAGAAAAAAAAGGCGCGGTGCATCTGCATAGAATTCTGCAAAAAGTTGATCGGGCGAGTGCCGATAAACTTTTTCCGCGTGATTATGTTCGGACAATGCGCGCGCTCGAAGTTTTCTTTCAAACCGGAAATCGTCTTTCGGAAGTCCAGCCGAATCGAGCGAAACCGCCCGAATTTGCCGCACGGATCAAGATCTTCGCGCTTAATCCGCCGCGTGATGTGCTTTATGAACAAATAAACAAACGCGCTCGTGTTCATTTTGAACGAGGATTGGTTGAAGAAGTGAAACATCTTCGCGAATCGGGCGTAGAAGACGAAACAAATGCGCTCGGCGCACACGGCTATCGGCGGGTTTGCGAGTATTTGCGCGGCGAACGATCCATTGAAAGCGCGATCGAACAGACACAGCAGGACGTTCGCAACTATGCCAAACGCCAAATGACGTGGTTTAGACGCGAAACTGACGTAATTTGGCTCGAAGGCTTTGGAAATGATCTCAAAACTCAAGAAAAACTTTGGAAAATGCTCAAAAGCTGATTGCTTGTGAAAATTTTCTTGTCAGCCAAAGCAAATCTGTTATAATTTATTGAACTTGGCTAAATTTAAGATAACAAAAGGGAAAAGTTATGGAAAAACCTACGGCGCAAAACATTCAGGATGCTTTCTTAAACTCGGCGCGGCGCGATAAATTATCCGTTGTAATTCATCTCATGAATGGGTCATCGCTGGCGGGCAGAATCAAAAGCTTTGATAAATTTTCGGTTTTGATTGACACCGGCGGCCAGGACTTCTTAATCTTCAAACACGCCATTTCGACTATTTCGCTTGAAAGAAAAACGACCTGATAAAGAGTAATTTTGCGCGGTAAATTTATAAGTTTTGAAGGAATTGATGGCAGCGGCAAGTCAACACAATTGCGTTTGATCGCCGGAGATTTGCGTGTCCAGGGATTTGATGTGTTGACGACGATGGAACCCGGCGGAACGCCGCTCGGCCGACGCTTGAGAGAAGCATTTCTCGAAACTGAAGAGAATGTCGCACCGCTCGCCGAGCTTTTACTATTTGCCGCCGACCGCGCTCAACACGTTAATTTTCTCGTCAAACCCGCGCTTGAACAAGGAAAAATCGTTATTTCAGACCGCTACGCCGACGCGACTTTTGCTTACCAGGGCGCGGGTCGCGGATTTGATGAAAAAACTGTCAATCAAGTGATCCGACTTGCAACCGGCGGCTTAAAACCCGATTTAACTCTTTTCTTTGACATCCCGATCGAGAAAGCGATACTACGGACAAATTCCCGCTCCGACAAGGAAACCATCAAAAATCGAATGGATAAAGAGACGTCCGAGTTTTATACGCGGGTGCGCGACGCGTATCTGCAAATTGCCCCAAAAGAACCAAAGCGTTTTCGTATTGTTGACGCAAGCGGATCAATTGACGAAGTCCATGGCAAGGTTTTGGAAATCGTCAAGACGTTTTTAAAGGGTAAAAGTGAAAAAGGGTAAAAGTTTGATTGCTTACAAACAACCAAACTTTTTCACTTTTTCACCTTTTCACTTTTAACCTTTTTCACTTTAAATATGTTCGACAAGCTGATCGGCAACAACCATATCAAGGAAAGTCTGCGGCGGATGATAGTCAAAGATCGGATTCCGCGTTCGATTCTTTTTGCCGGAATTGACGGCGTTGGCAAAAAACAATTTGCGCTCGAACTGGCAAAATCCTTTGTTTGTTTGAATCCCCAAACGGCGGAGGCGTGTGACATTTGCGCGGCGTGCCGTCGTGCCGACAAGTTTAATTATCCGCAATCTGACGACCGCGACGCACACAAAAAAGTAATTTTTAGCGATTTTCCGGACATCGGGTTGGTTATTCCCTTTAACAAGAACATTCTCGTCGATGCCATTCGCGACCTCGAAAAGGAAGCGAATTATCGCCCTTATGAAGCCAAAGCCCGAATTTTTGTTATCAATAACGCCGACAGAATGAACGATGCGCCATCAAATGCATTGTTGAAAACTTTGGAAGAACCGGCACCGACAACTTATATTTTTCTGATCAGTTCGCGTCCCGATTCCCTGCTTCAAACGATTCGCTCACGGTGCCAGACGATTCGGTTTGCCCCGATCGAAACGGTGGAAGTTGAAAAATATCTGCTTTCGACCGAAAAAGTTTCGCCGGTTGATGCCGAACTCGTCGCGCGGCTCTCGGCAGGAAGCATCGGACACGCCTTGGATCTGGATTTGGAAAAATTTCGTATCAAGCGCGAATCAATGCGCAAAGTATTACAATCGGTCATCGGGAAACCGGATCATTTGTCGCTTTTGAGGACGGGCGAAGAGATGAACGACGCGAAAAACAAGGACAATTACGAATTTTATCTTGAAATTCTGCAGACGTTGATTCACGATCTGTGGATCTTGAAGCACGGCGCAAACGAAAAAACTTTGGTCAATATCGATTTGCTGACGCAACTCAAACGATTGTCGGAGACATCTGAAAACAAACGGCTGGCAGTATGGCTTAAGGAGATCGAGAGTTTGCGCGAAAGTTTGGCGGTCAACGTCAACCGCAAAATTGCAACCGACGCGCTTTTTGTCCAAATGGCGAAGATTTAATGCCTCAACTATGAGTTAAACTAAGATCTATTGCGCACGAAACGGACGAAATAAACTGAAAAACACAAAAATTGATTTTTTTTCGTGCTTTTGTGTATTTCGTGGGCAGATATAACTATTTATTGTGGCATTACGCAAAGATGTGAAAATTTCGATCGTTTTTACCGATTCTGTTTTATAATTTCTCAAAACCTTAGAGAGGAAAGCGAAAATGCGAACAAAATTATTCTTTTTAACATTGCTGGTTTTAGGCGTGGGTTTCTCCGACATCGCGGCGCAAAACCAAGGCGCGCCGGCTATTGCCGAAGACGCAAAAACAATCTCCGGCGGAGTTCTTAACGGCAAAGCGGTAAATCTTGTCAAACCGCCATATCCGGCGGCAGCAAAGGCCGTTCGCGCCGGGGGGGCGGTCAATGTGCAAGTAACAATTGATGAAAACGGCAACGTCATTTCGGCAAGTGCTGTTTCAGGGCATCCGCTGCTGCGGGCGGCATCTGTCAACGCGGCGCGGCAGTCAAAATTTTCACCGACGATGCTTTCCGGGCAAGCCGTAAAGGTGACGGGCATCATCGTTTATAATTTCACACTGCCGAAGGAAACAAAGGCTTCCGTGAATTTGATTCCAATGGGTTTGGCGATGTTTCTGACCGCGCTCAATGAAATTCCGACAGATGACGAAACCAATCAGATCTTGCGCCAATTGGGCGATGAACTGCCAGCCGGAATGGAGGCGGAAAAAGCGAAATTCGACCGGCTCGCACGTGCTAAGTCATCAAGCGAAAAACGCAAGTTGATTGACGAAATCGTCGTTTCGATGCGAAAAAGTTTGACGGGCACTGACGCCTGGATGGTTGATTTCGGAAAACAATGGGGCGGCGCGATCGGCGAAGCTTTTAAGGTTACAGAGAGCAATTACAGCAAAGACCGCCAAAATTTCATCAAAGGGCTGCAGGGGATGAACTGGCTTTTGGAATCGCCGCCGAAAGATATTTCCGAAGATGTGCTTGATAAGATCCGCGCGATCTCTTCGTATAATGACGAAACCGACGCGATCTCCCCCGAATTTATCAGCGATTTTTTTAAGGCGAGTCTCGATTTTATCCAATATATGATTGATGACGGAAAAGGCAGAAATTAAGTTTTAGGAGCGGTTATGAAATACAAGATCTTTCTATTTTCGATCTTGCTTTCTATTGTCGGAACAGGAAGCACGTTTGCGCAAGCGCCGGTTCTAAAGGATAATTCGTTCAAAACCGAAGAGACCTACAGAGTTGGTGAAATCCGCGGAAATATCAAACGCAAAGCGATCTTTCTGCCAAAACCCGCTTTTCCGGTTGAAGCCGTCGACGCCGGCGCCGACGGCATCGTAAAGGTTGAGGTGGTGATTGATGGCGAAGGAAATGTTATTTCGGCAACCGCAATTTCGGGACCCGCGCTGCTAAAAAACGCAGCGGAAGAAACGGCTCGCAGAACAAAGTTCAAAAGTGCCGACGGCGGCCAAAGTGTGACGGAAACCGGCGTTCTGATATACAATTTTGCGATTGAAAAAGCCGGCTGGGTAAAGATCGGCTATGATCTGTCGGTTATTCAAAAAGTACCGACGTTAAGACCTCTGAACATTCCGTCAATTGCCAAATCTTTTCAGCCTGAATGGATTGCCGAAATGGACATTCTCGCCCGATTGGTCGAACTGAGGCGCGCCGAAATTGAAATGCAAATGGACGCGCCGATCAATGATGTGCCGATCTTGCGGCGAACGACGCAAGGATCGGTTAACGGGAGAACTTCTAAATCGAGTTCAATGCAGGGACAAATACTGATCCCGAAACCGCCGACCGCCGAACGAATCGCGCTTTCGCAAAATCTGATCGCATCTCTACAAAGCCGCTTAGCAAGCGGCGAATCGGATTTGTGGAAATTTAATTTAGGCATCAATTTGATCCGGGCTTTTGAACTTTATCGAAATCCGGATACACGCACCGATGCCGCAATTGCTCTGCAACAATCTGCCGACATTGCCCCGGCTGATATTTCGGCAGAGGCGTTGGCGGCATTAAAAAATCTGATAAAACTGCTTGGAAAGGCGCGGCAAAAAATGGAAACCGAGAATGAAATCGGTAGACTACGGTCAATTCTTTTTAAGATCAAATAAGGAGGGCAAAACATGCAGAGGAAATTTTACCTTTTGATGTGGTTGGTTTTGAGTTTAAGTTTTTCAAGAGTTTTTGCCCAAAACGAAACATTAACAATCCCAAAAGTTATTTCGGGCGGTGTTCTAAATGAAAAAGCGATCAGTTTGCCGGAACCCGTTTATCCAGTGGCGGCAAGAGCCGTGCGGGTGAGCGGCGCGGTCAATGTGCAAGTCACAATTGACGAAAACGGCGATGTGATAAACGCGGCGGCAGTTTCAGGACATCCGTTGCTTCGGGCAGCGTCAGTTCAAGCCGCGCGACAGGCAAAATTTATTCCGACCACTTTGCAAGGACAAACCGTTAAAGTCGTCGGAACAATTGTTTATATTTTTATTCTTCCCGAACAATGGCAGTTTATTGGCGAGGCTCTCGGCGATTCAGAGGTTGAGATCGAAGATACCGGCAATCTAAAACAAGCAGGCGAATATCTGGCTAGTGTCTATCCCGAAATCTCCAAATCAATCAAAACGATCGCCGATAATTACGAAAAAAACGAAGAATCGGCACGTTTTCAAACTAATGCGATCGGTGAAATTATTGCTCAACTGCAAATAAAAATTGCCAATCGCTCAAAAAGTTTATGGTATTTTGAATTCGGTTTAGCGGTTAGCAGATTAAAGGCAAATTACTTTGACGATGTTGTTTTGCGGGCCAATTTACCCAAGTTGAGAGAACTAGCCGATTCGTTTCCCGATTCAGACATAATAGGTTCAAATAGCTATGATATGGTGGAAAGTTTGAAGAAACTAGGCGAAATGGCTAATCAGCTTTTTTTTTCGAGAAAAGATAAAAGTAAAATAAAAAGATTAATTGATAATTTATGATGTCGGAAGAAGTTTATCAAAAAGTAAAGTCTTCAACCGCCGAACGCGGATTTGCGCTCGTCGGGGCTGCCGGAATGTCTGGTGTCGCTTTTGTCGCGGGCTACTTTGATCCCTCAACAGCGGGATTTTTCCCTGCTTGTCCGTTTTTAGTGCTGACCGGTTTGGCGTGTCCGGGATGCGGAATGACCCGCGGACTTCACGCGTTGCTCCACGGCGATGTATTGGGCACGCTCGATTACAATTTGATTTTGCCAGGGATTTTATTCTTTTTCGGTTATTTGTTCGTTTCGCTTATTCTGATTGCGGTGCGCGGCCGCGGTTTGAACTTTAAGATCTTTACGCCGATCGTACTCTGGTCATTTTTCGGTTTCGCATTTGTCTTTACGATCCTGCGAAATTTGCCTTATTATCCTTTCAGTATTTTGTATCCATAAGACAAAAGTGAAAGAGTGAAAAAGGTTAAAAGTGAAAAAGGTTATGCTCAAATAGCGACAATCAGTTTTTCACTCTTTCACTTTTTCACTTCAAGAAATTTGAACGAGCGGTTTTTCTTGCAGAAGCGATTTTGCCTTGTTGCCTTCTTTGCGCAGAATCTCGACCTCTTTGACGAATTCTTCGACAATATCAACGCCGGCAACTTTACGCATCGGCACGCCGTCTTTGAAGATCATTCCGACCTGCCGACCGAATGTAATCCCAAGCTGCGAATCGTGCGCTTCGCCCGGACCATTAACGGCGCAGCCCATGATCGAAAGATGGAGCGGTTCTTCAACGTGCGCAAGCCGCCGTTCGACTTCCGTCACGATCTCGACAAAATTATCAACGTCAAGGCGACCGCACGTCGGGCACGCCACGACCGTCACGCCGCGTTTTCTGAGTTCGAGCGATTTTAAGACTTCCCAAGCAACGCGGACTTCTTCGTGCGGTTCGGCGGCTAAGCTGACGCGTATCGTGTCGCCGATGCCTTCGTGAAGCAAAATGCCTAAGCCCATCGCCGATTTGATCGTGCCGCCAAACGGCGTTCCGGCTTCGGTCACGCCGAGATGAAGCGGATAATTTACTTTCGTTGCCATCAGACGATAGGCTTCGACCATTCGATTTACGTCCGACGCTTTTAAGGAAATCACGATGTCCGAAAAACCAAGGTCTTCCAGAATCCGCACGTGGCGCATTCCCGATTCGACCATCGCTTCGGGCGTCGCCGTGCCGTATTTTCGTAATAGGTCTTTTTCGAGCGAACCGCCATTGACGCCGATCCTGATCGGAATTCCGCGCGCTTCGGTCGCCCGGACAACTTCTCTGACGCGATCGATCGAACCAATGTTTCCGGGATTAAGCCGCAGTTTATCAATTCCCGCATCCAATGCCATCAGCGCGAGTTTGTAGTGAAAATGAATGTCAGCGACAATCGGAACTTCCGTTCGTTTGCGGATTTCTTTGAGAGCAATGGCCGCGTCTTT
>JANLTD010001283.1:0-4128 GCA_031362765.1 Acidobacteriota bacterium
GCCGTCGCCGTCATAATCGGCGGCAACCGTTTTGTCGGTGGCGATCCCAAATTGGGCGGCGAAAAATCCGGCGGTCGTGCGTTGGACGTACCAGATACCATTGCGATAGACGGAAATATCGGATTTACCGTCGCCGTCAAAATCAAAACGCTTATTTTGGGTAAAAATCGGCTGTGACGTGATCGTAAAATTCACATCGGAAATATCAAAGAAAATATTACCAACCCCTTCAATTTTTATTCTTGCCGTTGTTGTGTTAACTAATGGAATAGAAATGGCTTCTGTACCGTCATTGGGCGTAGCGCCGCGTAAAACGGTCGGAAAAGTGTTACCGCCATCGGTCGAAAGCGAAATTTTCACATTCGCGGCATTGACCGGCGCGGCGGTCGTGTTTGCAACATTCCAAGTGATGGTTTGTAATACACCGCCCGGGAATGAAACATTTGTGTTCGGAGAGGTTACGGCAAATGGTCCCGAATTTGCGTCAACGATAACTTGCGCGGTCGCCGTGTTGATGCCGCCGCCGTTAGCGCGGTTATCGCGGGCAATAACCTGAAAATTCATCGTTCTTGAAATCGCCGGAAGCAGTTCGCCGGTCAAACAATTAGCCGTTCGACCGCAATTATAAGCAGCAGGCGGAACATTTGCATTGTTCAGAATATATTGGAGCGACGGAAATGTTCGCGTACCGCCAACGGTTTGAATATATGGGCGAAAAATCGGACGTGCGCCGCCGGTTGCGTCTGTATTCGGAATGGCCGTTGTCGAAGCCCCAAGATCATATTCCTGCAAATCGTATGTTATTGAGTCGTTATTTACGTCAGTCGCGTTGGCGGTCAAAGCAAACGGCGTTTGTTTCGGAATATTAAAAGCAGTCCCGCCGACCGTTGAAACTGCCGGAGGCGTGTTTCCGGTCGCAGTTACCGCCGCACAAGGGTTTCCGCTTCCGGTTTGACTGTAGGCGACTATCCTTTCCAAACTCTTGACATGGAATGTATCAATGCTGTTACGTGCCAAATCATTTGTACTGCAAATTCCCGCATACGCCATAATTGTAACGCCGCTTCCCGGTTCATATGCTTCCGTCGCGGCTCTGTTGCCGCCGCCGCAACTTCCGGCAGTGGTATTAAAAGTATGGTCTGCGCCCCACTGATGACCCATTTCGTGTGCGACATAATCAATCGCAAACGCATCCCCAACCGGATTGGTCAAACCGGTTACACCGCCTGCTTTATCGCCAGTACAAGGAACGCCTAAAAACGCGACGCCTCCACCACCGGTAGAGAAAACGTGTCCGATATCGTAACTTCCCGTGCCAATCACTGTGTCTAGTTTTGTTTGGTTTTCAGTGAGCATTGCCCCGCCGTCGGTGTTTGTATAGCCGTCGGGTTCGGCAGTGAAAACAATCAGATTATTGTTTGCCACAATGACCATTCGGATCGCCAGATCGCGTTCGTAAACGCCGTTGACGCGGTTCATGATCAAAACCTGCGCCGCCAAAGCTCCGGCAACCGTTCCGCCGCCGACGGCTGCCGTGTATTCCTGCGTCGCCGCGAGTGCAAGGCGATAAGTCCGCAATTGCGTTCCCGAAATAACGTTTTCCGATGAATCGGGTAAAAAGCCGTTCGAAAGTAATTGATCAGCCGAAAGTACTTTATCGAGTGATTTTACATCACGAAAATCGCAAATAAATTTTCCGGTTCGCGGCGCGTCTTTTTTCAAATAACTGATGTAGTTTTCGGTGTCACCTTTCTTAAAATAAGGGTCAACCAGAACGGTTCCGTAAGCTGAAAGAATCATCGAATGAAATCCAGTCGGGAGAAGATCAAAACGGACGGTTGCCGTCGGATCATCAATTCCTTGTCCGCGAAATGTTTCACCGAGTTCGGGATATTTTGCTGATAAACCGGCTTCGACGATCGGAGATTTTTCAATGCGGAAACGACCAAAAGTACCGTCGGGCATCGGTAAAGTCAAAATTAATTCACTATTTTGTGCCGCATTCGTAAATTCCAGAGGGGCTTTGCTCAAAATCGAGAGCAGATTGGCTTTGTTTAAGCTGAAAGTTCTGTAAGTTGCCGGGACTATTGTTCGTTCGGAAAGCCTTTGCCGGAATGATGATTCGTCAGTTTCCTGCCAGACATCGTCCGAAGATTTCCCGGCAAAAGCGGTCGAAACTAATAAAAATGTGATTGCAAATAGAAATACGAACCGCAAAGTTTTCCTCAACATTAATTACTCCTTAAATAACTTTCATTGGATTAGTTTTATTTCAAAGTAGGTTACATTTGAGAAATAAAACCGCTTGGTTAAAATTTTGACTTTAGTTGAATTCGAAAGGAATTCTGAAAAAGCGAGATTTGTTAGTTAATATTGGATTAAATCTATAAATTTGTCCATTGTAAAATCAGACTTTGCGCTAGTTTATTTGAAAGACTTTGCAAAAATTCACCAATGAAATGTTAATATAAATCCTTTTGAGTATGCCGGAAAAGACTTTATCAACCATAAAAGAGGCTCAAATTGCTGAAATAGCCGGAAATCCTGAACCGACCGCAGAAGAATTGTCGGTTTTGAGCCGGACTGAGAAAATCGGGTTTAAGTTGACTCATAAAATGAATCAGGGCGCGTGGAAACGGCTTTGGACTTTTTGCCAGCGGCATATCGGTTCGCTCTGGATAAAGATCTGTACTTACAACCTGATGAATGTTTTCGGGATTGAAAACGTCGAGAATACAGATGTCGAAAAACCGCTGCTTCTGGTTGCCAATCACCGTTCTTTTTTCGATATGTACACGGTTTCGAGCGTCTTATTTCGTCAAACAAAACGACCGATGAATCTTTATTTTCCCGTCCGTGCAAAGTTTTTTTACACAAGCCCGCTTGGCTGGTTTGTCAATCTCGTGATGGGCTGGTTTTCGATGTATCCGCCATTTTTCAGAGAAGCCAAAGAAGCCGAAAAGCGTGAGTTCGATAAATTCAGTTTGCGGAAATTGATAAAAATTGCTTCGGAAGGGCACGGCACGATCATCGGATTTCACCCGGAAGGTAAACGCAATTTAAACGATGATCCATACAATTTTTTGCCAGCCCAGCCCGGCGTCGGCAAAGTGATCTATGCTGCGCATCCGCAGGTTATTCCGGTCTTTATTACCGGTCTTGGCAACGATTTGCCGAAACAAGTGTTGGGAAATTGGACCGGTGGCGAAAAGGTACGAATCTGGTTTGGTGCACCCATTGATTTTGCGGCATTTTATGAAAAGAGCGACCGCCTCAGAACACATAAAGAAATTGGTGATTTTCTAATGACCAAAATCAGCGAACTCGGCGAACAAGACCGTCAAAAGTTTGGAAAGTGATTATCAACCTTTTCAACCGAAGATCAAAAACTTAAAAAGTCGTAAGGAATTCTGAACAAGTTGGAACAAACTTCAAACGCACAATTATTATCAATCCGCAAACCGCTTCTTGAAATGTCATCGAAACGCCGTTGGGCGGTGACGATCGGGGTGATGACCGGAATGTTTATCGCGGCGCTCGAAGCGACCGTCGTCGGGACGGCAATGCCGACGGTGATTGCTTCGCTCGGCGGTCTGAATCATTACAGTTGGGTGTTTTCGGCATATCTTGTGACTTCGACCGTCACCGTTCCGGTCTGGGGAAAACTCTCTGACCTTTACGGGCGCCGCCTGCTTTATCAACTTGGAATTGCCATCTTTCTGATCGGAACCCTTCTTTCCGGGTTTTCAACTTCAATGACGCAGCTTATTGGGTTTCGTGCGATCCAAGGTCTTGGTGCGGGCGCACTTGTACCACTCGGAATGACGATCATCGGCGATATCTACACGCTTGAGGAACGCGCTAAGATGCAGGCTTATTTCGGCGGCGTGTGGGGACTTTCGAGCGTTGTCGGACCACTTGTCGGCGGTTTTATTACTGATCTGATTTCGTGGCGTTGGGTGTTTTTTATCAATCTTCCAATCGGAATTCTTGCCGCAATCATTATCGGTTTGGCTTTGAAAGAACCGAAACTGACCGAAAAACCACAGGTTGACTATGCCGGCGCGGGATTGTTGATGATTGCGATCAGCCTTTTGATGCTGGCACTGGTCGAGGGCGGTGCACACG
>JANLTD010000039.1:0-4536 GCA_031362765.1 Acidobacteriota bacterium
ACGACCCGGACAACCGCAAAGATTTCGTCGGCGGTTTTGCGGGCGATGCGGTGAATAAATTTACGAAGGAGGGCAGAACAGCGGACGAGCAGAAGATGTTCGAGTGGACGAAAAATTGGATAAATCTGCGACGAATATTAAAGCCGCTAAAACAAGGAAAAACTGTTGATTTATTGTATGACAATGATTTTTATATATTTGCAAGAAAGAATGATAACAGTTTTGAAAGCGTAGTTATTGCTATAAACAATAGCGATAGTTCTAAAACTTTTACGTTGCAAGGCGATGATCTTGAACCGCCGCTTGTTCCTGTTGCTCAATCTGATCGTAAATTATCTGTTATAGAAGGAAGCGTAATCAAAGAAAATAATAAAGACAAGAAAACAGCTTCGTATAGAATAACGATTGGGCCAAAATCTATTACTGCTTTTGTTATAAAATCTGTCTTTATAATTATTTAATTGGTTGGGCTGATGATAAAAAAAACTTCACAAAATAATCAGCGCAGATTTTGATTTTAGTCGCCAACGGCGACCGACAATATAGCGTAGCGAGAATCGCTACGAAACGATAAATAAACAAATCCGTCACCGAAGGTGACGAACAACAATTTATGCCGCAATCGTTGGTTAAATTATTGGTTCACGTTGTTTTCTCGACAAAAAATCGGGCAAATTTAATCACGCCCGAAATTGAAGAAGGATTATTCGGTTATATGCATGGAATTGTCGAAAACAATAAATCGAAACTGATTTTGGCGAACGGCACGACAAATCACGTTCATTTGTTGATTTCGTTGGGAAAAGTTCTTTCGATCAGCGAATTGGTCGGTGACATCAAGCGCGATAGTTCGGTTTGGATCAAAACGAAAGGTTCGCAATTTAACAATTTTCATTGGCAGGAAGGTTATGGCGCATTTTCGGTCGGACAAACGCAGGTTGCAGATGTAGTGAAATATATCGCAAATCAAAAAGAACATCATAAAGATAAGGATTTTGAAAATGAAATGCGCGGGTTTTATAGAAAATACGAAATTGAATTTGATGAGCGATATGTTTGGGATTAATGTTCGTCACCTTCGGCGACGCGAGTTTTGTTGATTGGCGTTCGTAGCGATTCTCGCTACGCTATATTGTTTATCTCCTTCGGAGAACAGAAGAGTTAAATGAAAAATATTACTCAAAATAATCGGCATGGTTTTAGCTTTAATTGCCGGCTTATTTGCAATAATTATATAAATTGAGACGAACGAAAGAGAATTGATTACAAAATACGCGAGCAACGAAAATTTGAAAACGATCAAGGCGGATTGGAAAGGTGTTCCGGTTGATGAAAAGGGCAGGTTCGTCAATCACGAATTTCCATTTCTGCCGCAGGTTTCGAAGATGCTCAAATGGACGTTGAGCATTAAT
Organism: Acidobacteriota bacterium; assembly: GCA_031362765.1. GTDB lineage: Bacteria > Acidobacteriota > Blastocatellia > Pyrinomonadales > Pyrinomonadaceae > JAFDVJ01. Next base: position 1,413 of record JANLTD010000039.1, read on the forward strand.
CCGCAACGCGAAGAAAAGAAAAACGATACCACGCGGCTTACCGTCTTAGACCCGACAGATTTTTTAGCGAGCGAGAAAGACGGAATTTTATGGCTCGGACACGCTTCGTTTTTTATTCGCCTTCAAGGGAAAAATATTTTGCTTGATCCGGTTTTTGGCGAACCGCGATTTTTGAAACCGTTTGTTGTCATGCCGTCGCCGATTGAAAAAATCAAAGCGGTTGATTACGTTCTGCTCTCGCACGATCACCGCGACCATGCGGACGAAAATTCGATTCGGGCAATTGCGCAGAAATTTCCGAAAGCCAAATTTTACGGTGGTTTGCGGATGGAAGAACTTCTGAAAGATTGGATCACGCCGACCAATGAAGTGCAAACGGCAGGCTGGTTTCAGCAATATAATTTGCCTGACGAGAACGTGAAAATTTCGTTTCTGCCGGTGCGCCATTGGTGCAAACGCGGAATTTTTGACACGAATCATATTCTCTGGGGCGGATATGTCATTGAGGGCGCCGGGAAAACGATTTATTTCAGCGGCGACAGCGGGTTCGGTTCGCATTACAAAGAAACGGCGGAAGTTTTCCCCGAAATTGATTATTTCCTGATCGGAATCGGCGGATATAAACCGCGTTGGATGATGGAGGAAAATCACAACACGCCCGAAGAAGCGGTCAAAGCCTTTACTGACGCAAGGGCGAAAACGCTCGTGCCGATGCACTACGGTCGCTTTGATATGGCGGACGAACCGCCGGGCGAACCGCTTAAATTATTAAACGAAGCGGCGCGAGAACAAGGTTTGAGCGATAAATTAAAGCCGCTTGTGCTGAATGAAAGTTTTTGTTTTTGATCAACGCAAATGAACACAAATTGCACAAATTTCTGAGTGCAACCGGACCGCTTTTTTCTATCAATGATAGCTTTATTCGGAAATAGCGGATAGCGGGAAGCTTATAGCCTTGAGCTAATTTCATGAAACTCGTTTTATCGCACAACTTGATATTAGAATTTATGCAGGCAAAATTTCTAAAAACTGATTACCCGATTTCGGAAGCGCAAAAGTTCGAGTTCCAGTTAAACGGTCATATTCTACTTCCTGAATTGGCAAACAAGGACGAAATAAAAAGATTTCAGCCGGCGATTAAAAAAGCATGCGACAGGTTCAACACCGAAACGCGACGTCTGGAAGACCGCGATACATACGGAAAGGCATTTTTGCAAATTATGAACCTTTGGCGGTGCGATGGGGAAGTCAAAAGGTTTGTATTTGAGAAAAAATTTGCCCAAGCTGCGGCAGATTTACTTGGCGTTGAAAAAGTTCGCCTTTATCACGATCAGGCGTTGTTCAAAGAACCGAACGGCGGCTACACACCGTGGCATCAGGATCAGTATTACTGGCCGTTGGACACTACGAAAACGATCACGATGTGGATGCCGCTGGTTGATATTGATGAACAGATGGGAATGCTCACCTTTGCTTCGGGTTCGCATAAAAGGGGAGCGATCGGGAGCGTCGAAATTTCGGACGAAAGCGAGAATACATACGATGCTTATGTTGCCGAACGCGGTTTTCGGAATGCTAAGGCCTATTCGATGAAAGCGGGCGACGCGACATTTCACACAGGTTGGACGATCCACAGCGCCGGCGGTAATCACACGCAAACAAAAACCCGTGAAGTGATGACGATCATTTATTACGCCGACGGCGCGCGGATTGCGCCGCCGCAAAACCAACACCAGGCTGACGATCTGGCCGCGTGGATGGGCGGAAAAACGGTCGGTGAAATAGCGGATAGTTATCTGAATCCGATACTGAATTAGGAATATGCAGAAAATTATCTTTTTAATGATTGTCGCAACGTTTGTTGCCAGCATTTTCGGACAAGTAAATGTTTCGACGGGAACGGTCAAACGTCTCGAAAAATTTGCGTCCCGGTATGTTGATGCTAGAAATATTGACATTTGGCTGCCCGAAGGATATTCGGCGAAGAAGAAATACGCCGTTTTGTATATGCACGACGGGCAGATGCTTTTCGATGCTTCGACGACCTGGAATAAGCAGGAATGGATGGTTGACGAAGTTGCCGGGAAACTCACAAAAAAGGGAAACGTGCGGGATTTCATCGTCGTCGGCGTTTGGAACAACGGCGATTATCGTCATTCGGAATATTATCCGCAAAAGACTTTGACGGAACTTCCTAACGAAACTCGTGATTTTATTATCAAAAACAGTTTGAAAGACAAACCGCAGGCGGATAACTATTTAAGGTTTTTGGTCGAAGAGTTAAAACCATATATCGACAAAAATTTCGCGACCAAAAAAGACGTGAAAAATACTTTTATTGCCGGTTCGAGTATGGGCGGACTGATCTCGATCTACGCGATCTGCGAATATCCGAACGTTTTCGGCGGTGCGGCGGGAATATCAACTCATTTGCCGATGGTTTTGGACATCAAAACGCCGAATATCGAAACGGTTCCCGCGTCATTTCGCGCGTATCTGGAAAAACATCTGCCGAAAGCGAATTCGCGAAAGATCTATTTCGATTACGGTGACCAAACTTTGGACGCGTATTATCCGCCGTTACAGAAAAAGGTTGACGAAATAATGAAGGCGCAAGGCTGGACTGATAAGGCGTGGAAAACGAAGTTTTTCCCCGGTGAGAACCATTCTGAAACGTCGTGGGCGAAGAGATTGGATATTCCGTTTGAATTTTTGTTGAAGAAATAAACTCTGGGTCAAAGACGTGTGATATGAAAAGATCGGTATCCCGGACACGAAATTTGCGAAGGAGCAAAAGGTGACTTTTGTAATGAACGATTATCAAGATTAAAATATGAAATTTGAAAGAGCATCCGGAATTTTACTTCATCCAACGAGCTTACCGTCAAAATTCGGCATTGGTGATTTTGGCAGTGAAGCGTTTGGGTTTGTTGATTTTCTGGTCAAAGCCAAACAAACTCTTTGGCAGATCTTGCCTTTGGGGCAAACGGGATACGGCGATTCGCCGTATCAGTGTTTTTCGGCGTTTGCCGGGAATCTGAATTTAATATCGCCTGAACAGTTGATCGAAGACGGTTTTTTGCTTCAAGATGATTTAGCAAAGATTCCAGTATTTTCCGAAACA
>JANLTD010000063.1:0-2510 GCA_031362765.1 Acidobacteriota bacterium
TTTCCCGCCGGACGAAGGCTGATTTCCAAAAATCTGTCCGCGCCCGAAGCGAAAACCGCCGCGCCGAAATCAAGCGAAACCGTAAAAATTCCGTTTGTTACGACAACTGCCGGATTGGTGATGGTCGCGCCTTGCTGTGTTCCTTGTCCCGCGCCCGCCATATCAAAAAGACGAAACTGCATATCGTAACCGGTGTTTGCCGGATTTCCGCCGTCGTTCAGCTTGCCTTGATAAGTGAATGCGGTTGTTTGCGCGAATACGTTCTGCACGCCGAAAACCGCAAGCAAAGCAACGACATATAACATCTGTTTTTTAATAAATTTATTCTTGAACATAATTTTCTTTTTCTCCTTCAAGATTAGTGCTAATGAAATTTTCAAAGCTGCTTTGTTTATGGAACTTCCTCGATTTCGATTAAAAACGCGCTTCCATTTTCGCCTTTTCGACATACTCCGTTCGTCGTTGCCAGATATTTCGACGACAAAGTATGTTCTCCGGCGGAGACATTTTCGGCGTAACCGATAATCGTAATCGGCGCATTAACTTGATAAAAAAATCCGTTGTTCGGAGGCGGAGCCTGATAATAGGTTGAACCGAATTCCTTAAACAATGCCAGCGGAGCGATGTTGGCATTATCAATAAATAAACGGATTTCCTTACGGTAAGCGGAAGTTCCGCCGAAAGAATAGGCATGGTCGTGATACGTAATTCGCAATCGTGAACTATCGGATTGCTTGGTGAAAGTTACGCTTTGAATGACACCGTTAGCGCACGAAACCGAACCTGCCGCATTTCCCGAAAATGTCTGGATATTGCGCGTTGAAGGTGTTGAAGGCGACAAATTTACCCACGCCGTTCCATTTGAAACTCTGACCGTGTTATCGGTCGTGTTGAAATAAATTCGTCCGGCGTTTTCGGCTGCTGACGGCACAGGATCTTTGGCAGCATTTTCCAGACGCAGCGCGACGATCTGACCGTTTCCGGCCAGCATCAGATTGGAAAAAGTATTGTTTCCGGTAAAAATATTATCCGCATCGAGTTTCGCGACATTCGGCGAAAGTCGGGCATCATTTAATGTTCCCGAAGCGAGATTGGCGGCGTTCAGATTACTTAACCCGGAGCCGTCACCGCTATTTTGTAAATAAGTATTGGCATCGAGTCCGCCGAGTTTTGCCGCGTCGAGCGAATGAATCGCAAAAGGCACGGACGCAAATTTCTGGCGCGGCGCAAGAGTCGTAAAAGCATCGCCCGCGTTTCGCTTGACAGCTATTTCCAGGAATCTGTCCGCGCCTGAGAAAGCGTTTGCGCCGAAGTCGAGAGTAACCGCAAAAACGCCTTGCGCGACGGAAACGCTCGAATTTGCGATGGTTGCACCGATTTGATTGCCGCCCGCCAGCGCGTCAAACAGTTTGAATTCCATCTGAAAACTTCCGTTCGCCGCGTTTCCGCCGTCGTTTAATTTGCCCTGATAATTAAAAGCGGTCGTTTGTGCCGCAATCGAAAGGGCGAATAGAAAAATCGATAGTAGAATTGAAAACGATTGGCGGCTGATATTTTTATGTTTCATAATTTCTCCTTGTTTTGAACCGTGTCGGCAGCCTGACGGTCAGGCTGCCGACACGATTTTTATCTTCATTTGAATTGGAAACTAGCGACGTGAAGCGAGCCGTCGTTTAATTTGACAATCAACTGCCGACAAGTTCCGCGCCACGCTTTTTCGGTTTTCCAGACGTAGATGTAGCGATCTGTTCCGGCATCATAACTCAGACTGCTTGCGCCTGCCGTGATTGTTTCGTCAATCGGCGATGTGGGCGAACCGGAAGAACAGCCAACCTGCTGTGATGCCGGAAAGCCGACGGCTAAAATGTTCAAGCCTTTATTGCCGCTTAAACCGAATTTGAGCGGAATGGATTGTCCTGCGTTGACCGTATTAATCGTCGGCAAATTATCTACGGGTTGGAAAAAGCCCGCGAAATTATATAAAACCGTCACGGTAAAACTGCCCGTCGCCATGTTTCCCGAAGCGTCGGTCGCCGTTACATTAACGGTCGTCGTGCCGACGGGAAACGTCGAACCTGATGCGGGAACAGCCGTGACGGTCGGATTCGCATCGCAGTTGTCGGTTGCCGAAACCGTGAAATTAACAACCTTACTCGTATCGGTCGAATACAAAGGCAGATTCGTCACGATGTTCGGCGGCAATGAAAGAACCGGCGCGGTCGTTTCGTTCGTAACGCCGACATTGAGCGTCGCTTCCGAAAAAAGCGAGCCGCCGTCGGTTACGCGCAGAGTAAAACTCGCATCACCCGCGCCGCAGGTTGCGGAAATATTCGCCGTCACATTGCCGGAGGACGAGACGGAAATGCCCGAAACGGTTACGCCGTTCGTGCTCGTGCTTGCCACACCGTTGATGGTTACGCTCAAGGTGTTTTCGGCATCTTCCGCATCGTTGACCGTGGCGATTGACGAATTTGTCGCGCCCGCGTCACGCACTCGCGTTAGTCCGTTTG
>JANLTD010000065.1:0-3193 GCA_031362765.1 Acidobacteriota bacterium
TGTACAGTCAGCCAGATTATTGGTGAGTCTGATCGCGCTTGATAAAGATGATTGGGTCGTCGTTGATCCCGACGGTCGTATCGACGCATCACCCGGGGCGCAGAAGTTGATGCACTTAGACATCGGGCTTGAACCGATAGACCTCGAACAGATCAAATATCGTTATTATACGCCGAATCTTTTGCAAAGAATCTTTAAGGGTGAAAATCTGGATGCGACGCGTAAGGTTTCGGTTTTTACCGCTGATGAACTTTATCCGCTGGCTGAATACGCGCCGCTTAAAGACGGTGAAACGGTTTTGACCGTCAAGCTCAAAAATCGCGGCGGCGGCATCGGACGTGTGCAGGTTTTTGTCAACAGCGCGGAATTCTTAGCTGATGCGCGTCCCGCCGGTTTTGATCCGAAAAGTAGTAGTGCAGAATTCAAGATCGATTTTTCAACCGCTAAAACGCTCAAAAAGGGCGAACCGAACGATATCCGCGTGATTGCCCGCAACGAAGCCGGTTGGCTCAGAAATCGCGGCACAAATGTGTTTTATCTTGATAATCGCCAAAAGGACGACACGCCGCAGGAATTTTACGCGATCATCGGCGGCGTTTCCGAATATGAAAATGCTGCTTTCAATCTCCGCTATTCGGCAAAGGACGCCCGCGATTTTGCTAAAGCGGTCGAACTCGGCGCGGTCAAATTGTTCGGCAAAGATAAAGTTCATATCCGATTGCTGGCAAGCGGCGCGGACAAGGAAACTCCGATTTTGTCGGGAACCGATTCCAAACAACTCGTGCCGACAAAAGAATATTTCAAAAAGACATTTGAAGAATTCCGGAAAGCCAAACCGACCGATGTGCTGGTCGTTTATCTCGCCGGACACGGAACTTCGATCAACAAGGGCGGCGACACGGGCGACACTTATCTCTATCTAACGCAGGAAGCCGTGACGACCGATAAATCGCGTCTGCTCGATGAAAAGCTGCGTTCTGCAACGACCATCAGCAGTGATGAACTGGCGGAATGGATTCGGGATGTTCCGGCATTGAAACGGGCGATGATTCTCGACACCTGCGCGGCGGGCGCGGTCGAAGCAAGTCTCATCAAACCGCGGGAACTGTCGCCCGATCAGATCAAAGCGTTAGACCGGATGAAAGATCGGACGGGTTTTTATGTCCTGATGGGTTCGGCGGCGGATGCGCAAAGCTACGAAGCGACGCGCTACGGGCAAGGATTGCTGACATACAGTTTACTGGCTGGAATGAGCGGTAGAGAATTGCGTAACGGAGAATTTGCCGATGTCAATTCGCTTTTTAATTTCGCCGTTGACGAAGTGGTCGGAATGGCAAAAGGGATTGGCGGAATTCAACAACCGCGAATCATTGCGCCGACCGAGAGCCGCACATTCGACATCGGACAATTTACAAATATAGAGAAAAGCAAGTTCACGCTCGCACGCGTCAAACCGTTGATCCTTCAGCCGCAGCTCTCGAACGATGTTGAGAAATTTGACGATTTGGAAATCTCGCAGATGGTCAAAAAAGCGTTACGTGACGAAAGTTCGACCATTTCACGTGACGGGGCGGAGGCCAAACTCGTCTTTGTCGAAGGAAACGAGATGACGGATGCCATCACACCGGGCGGAGTTTATGAAGTTGTCGGGGATAAAATAAAAGTGACACTGAAATTGATAATAAACAAAAAACCGTATAAAACCGTGATGATCGAAGGCAGCACGACGGACAAAGAAGAATTGAGCCGGAAAATTGTCACGGCGATCATCGCCAATGCTCCGAATTAGAAACACTCATTTTTGGAATTGTAAATATTGAAAAATTTTACTTTGAACTGATGTTACGCAAAAAATTTGAATTTGCGGCTGTGCCGCCAGATGTGCGGAAAGGCTGTGCCTTTCCGAAAAACTTATCCCAACTTTACGAGGCTACGCCTCAAATTTGAGGCGTAGCCTCGTAGAAAGTTGTAACTGACCGGAAAGGCACAGCCTTTCCGCACATCTACGGGCGAAGCCCTTGAAAATATTACTGCGTAACATCAGTTTGAATGAGAATTGGGAATGATTATTGAGATTAAAAAGGAGAATAAACTATGAAACAAGTAACTCTGGCATTTGTAATATGCTCAATATTTTTGACGACGATTGCGATCAGTCAAAAGAGTGATGGTAATCAAACCGAAATAAAATCACAATTGATCAGGTCGACAAGACAGCCCGCGAACGCTGATGCGGAAAAACCGGACGAATTATCTGAACCGAAAAAAGGTCTGATCACGCGTGCCGTTGTTCAGCAAAATAACACCGGACAAACTGTCCGCGTTGTCGGTAATGTGAACGTCAAGGGTGCGAAGAATGCCACGGACGCGGCTGATAAATTTTTGCGTGAAAATGCCGGGAAATTCGGTATCGAACCGCTTTTCCGATCAAAAGGCGCGGGAAACGGATTGCGCGTGACGGAAGAAATTGAATCTCTGACCGGAACGCATATTATTTACAATCAGTTTTATGAAGATTTGCCGGTCTTTGATGAAGAGATCAAAGTCTCGGTCAATAAAAAATTGCAGATAATGAATGCGAGCAGTAATGTTGCAGCGTTGAAAACCGCACGCGGATCTAGCAAGGGCGAAGGAAATCAGGCGATGGCGATCGAAGCCGCGGTGAAAGCGGTCAACGGAAAAATTCATCCGAAACTTCAGCCGGTCGCCGAAGCCGGAATGCTGCGAAGAAGCGCGGGCGATCCGACCAAAGTTTTTCGCGTTAATTTTCAAACCGTTCAACCGGCCGGCGCATGGGAAGTTTTGGTGAATGCCAAAGACAATGAAATTATCAGTCTCAGAAACGCGGCGATCTATGCTGCGGGTAAAGGTAAGGTTTTCAATCCCAATCCGGTTATTTCCAGTGGTAAATATGATTTTACAGACAATAACGATGCCGATTCGCCTTTTCTGACCTCGCAATTGGTTCCCGTTTCATTGCAATAACTTCTTCAAACCGGTCATCGGAGCGCGTAAAATTGAAGGTCAAATTTCGGCTGGTTGCTCTTTCAAAGGTCCAGGTCAAACTGGTGTTCGCAAATTTCCCGTCCAATTTCCCCTTACCGTCCAAATATGGCAATGAAACGGGAACCAATTGCGAGGTCAGAAAAGGCGAATCGGCATCGTTATTGTCTGTAAAATCATATTTACCACT
>JANLTD010000080.1:0-3115 GCA_031362765.1 Acidobacteriota bacterium
AGCCGCCGAACCATTTCGTTGATTTGCGTTTCGCTGATTTCTTTGGCGACGAGAGCTTTTTTGACCGCTTCCGCATTTAAGAAACTGCCCGTCGGCATTTCCAGATCAAGCCCGTTTTGCAAGGTCGGCAGCGTCGAATGAACCGCGCCCCAATCCGACATCACAAGTCCTTGAAAATTCCAACGCTTTTTCAAAACCTCAGTTAAAAGATAATTGTTTTCCGAAGCGTAAAAACCGTTAAGCCGGTTGTAAGCCGCCATCACCGACCAGACATTTCCTTTCTGAACTGCGGCCTTAAACGCCGGAAAATAGATCTCGTTGAGCGTACGTTCGTCCACCTGAACGTCAATCGTCATCCGGTCAATTTCCTGATTATTGGCGGCAAAATGCTTGACCGACGGAATGACGTTTTCCGATTGCATTCCTTTGATATAAGCGACCGCCATTTGCGCGGCAAGAAACGGATCTTCGCCAAAGCTCTCGAAATTTCTGCCGCCGAAAGGTGTCCGCTGAATATTGACGCACGGCCCGAGCAGCACATTTTTACCTTTCGCTTTCGTCTCCTGCGCGATCGCCTGCGCGACCCGTTCGATCAATGCGCCGTCAAAACTCGCGGCAAGCGCGATGCTCGAAGGAAACGAAGTTGCCGGAGCCTGACGAACGCCGACCGGGCCGTCGGTCATTTTCAGCGATGGAATTCCAAGCCTTGGGATCGGCACGGTGTCGAAACCAGTGCCGGCGAGCAGAGAAATCTTTTCATCAAGCTTTAATTGCCTGAGAAGGCTTTCGATCTTTGCCTCAGTTTGCTGATTCGTTTTTTGTGCTGGGACCGAAGACGGAAAAACAACATTTACCAGAAGAATAACTACTGAAATTTTAAGCAAAAGAATTTGCAAAATCTTCATTAACATCTCTCCAAAATCCTAAATTATGCTGAAAACAAGGTGTGCAAAATGGTCAAGAAAATTGATTTTGACGATTTGTGTAGAAATTCTACCATATTTTGCCAACTTTGTTGCATAGCCTTACAAAAGTGGTAGAATTTATCTGATTATTCGTATCTGTTTAGGTCTTTCGCTTTTGGTCTTTGGTTTTTGGTTTTATTTCGATGGAAACCTGCCCGTTTTCAATCAAGACTCACCAAAATAAGCGGACGTGGTGAGAAATTCAATGTCAATCGGCAGTTTCTTTCCAAAAACCAAAAACCAAAGACCAAAGACCAAAGACCAAAGACCAAAGACCTAAACAATTATGTTTATCCAAAGAGATCATTTCCCGTCAAGGCGCAAAATAGAAATTTGTTACCAAAAATAAAAAACACCGTGATTATTTATCCGGATCAGGATCATTCAGTCGCGGATGATGTTGAAAACGGCTAAAATATAAACATTCTTATGAAAAAAACTACTTCGGTCATCTGTGTGTTGATTTTTTCTGCTGTTTTCAGTTTCGCGCAGACACCGACGCCAACGCTATTACCCGTTGAAGATAATGCCGCGATCAAAATTTCAACTAATTTAATTCAAATGGATGTTACGGTGACGGACAAAAACGGCAAAATCGTTACTGATTTAAGACCCGAAGATTTTGAGATTTTTGAAAACAATAAAAAACAGACCATTACAAACTTTTCGTTCATAAATTCTGTGCCGGAAAAACAGGCGACCCAACCTCTGATATCAAACAAAATTGACGCGCCGATTCCGGTTGTGCAGCTTCGTCCGGAACAGGTTCGTCGGACGATCGCGCTGGTCGTTGACGATTTAGGTTTGTCGGCGGAAAGTATCCAATCGGTGCAAAAGGCTTTAAGGAAATTTGTTGATGAACAGATGCAGCCGAATGATTTGGCCGCCATTATCCGAACGGGAAGCGGCGTCGGTGCGCTTCAACAATTCACTTCAGATAAAAATCTGCTTTATGCCGCGATTGAAAAGATTCGTTGGAATCCGATCGGACGCGCCGGCGTCGGGGCGCTTACGCCGATCGAGCCGACTTTGCAGGAACTTATTCAAGCAAATACCGCGATCCCGAGTCCGGCCGGTTCGATGGCGAGCCAGATGGAAGACCAACTTCAGGCTGAAAAAGAACGCATAACTGCTTTTAACGAACTCCGCGAAGACCTTTTTACGATCGGAACGCTCGGCGCGATCAACTTTGTTGTCAAGGGAATGAGCGATCTTCCAGGCAGAAAATCAATTATGCTCTTTTCAGACGGCTTTTCTTACTGCACCCAAACCGACATGAAAAAAGATTCTTCCCGTTGTACAAAAATGGAGGAGGCCTTAAAACAACTGACCGATCTGTGCAATCGCGCTTCGGTCACGATCTATACGCAGGATGCACGGGGATTGATTCCGACGGGATTGACAGTTCAGGACACTCCGGCTTCACTGCCGACCTCGCTTCAGCAAGGAATCCGCACGCGTTCGGATGAAATACAGGATAAACAGCAGGGCTTGGCGTTTTTGGCGCAAGAAACCGGCGGACGGGCGGTTTTCAATAACAATAATCTCAATCTCGGTTTGACTCAGTTGCTCGAAGATACGAAAGGATTTTATTTGATCGGTTACCAACCGGATTCGGATTCTTTTGATCCTAAAACTAATCGTTTCAATAAATTAAACATCCGTGTCAAACAAGACGGGCTCAACGTCCGGTATCGAAGCGGTTTTTTTGGCGCTGCCGATGCCGATAATCGCCCGACTGCGCCGCAAACCGAAACTCCCTTGCAGCAAATTCTAACGCCCTTGACTTCACCTTTTACCGCGAATGACATTGGTCTGAAATTAAACACTCTATTTGGAAAAGATGACAAAAACAATTCATTTATTCATTCATTTCTCCACATTGACGCGAAGGATCTGATCTTTACCGATGCGCCTGACGGTCAAAAACAGGCAACCTTCGACGTTTTAGCGATCAGCTTCGGCGAAAACGGGTTGATCGTTGACCAGGTCGGGCAAAATTATACAATCAGCGTTAAAACGGAAAAATATCAAACGACTTTGGATGACGGTTTTGTTTATAATTTCGTTTTTCCGATCAAAAAGCCGGGTGCTTATCAAATGCGCGTCGCCATTCGTGATGCGACGAGCGCCAAAGTCGGCTCGGCAAA
>JANLTD010000105.1:0-1783 GCA_031362765.1 Acidobacteriota bacterium
GGATGAAAAATTCTTCATCCCTTATTTCTTATACCCTTCAAATATCTTTGGCTTTTCGTCTTTATTCATAGCTCAAAAGATCGCCTCCGTCCAAACCTATTCTTGACAAAATTTACCAAGGAAATGGGGCAGCATCTTGCGCCACCAAACCCAATCGTGCGCGACATCGTGTCCCCAAACGTCAAGCAGATGCGGAATTCCTTTGGAATGCAGCATCGCGGAAAATTCGCGGCTTCGGTCCGGCGCTTCATAGTTGCCTTGTCCGGTCGCGATCACGATTGAATCAGCTTGTCTTAGTCTTGGCAAATGATAATCGTCGTTGAGATTTTTCAGATACATCATCGGATTGTTGAAATATACATTTTCGTCATAGTAACTTTCCAGATAATTGTAAATGTCATAACTTCCGCTCATCGCGATCGTCCCTCGAAAATTGTCGGGATGTTTGAAATAAGTATTTACCGCGAGCAATGCGCCCAAAGATGCGCCGGTTGTAAGAGGTCGCGCTTCCGGTCCGCATTCATTGCGGATCAGCGGCAAAACCTCGTCCTTCACATAGCTGTCATAGCGCGAAAGCATCTCAACCTTCCAACCCGGATGTGATTCCCGGTTGAGCAAACTGTATTTGTTGACCGAATTTATGGAATAGGCACGGATCAAGCCGTTATCAATAAAATACTTGATCGCATCGATCAAATGAAATCTTTCATATTCGAGATAGTCCGCTGCCGCGGTCGGGAACATCAAAAGCGGATAACCCGCGTGCCCGTAAGACACAAGCGGCATTTCCATTCCGAGATTGTGGCTGAACCACGAAGTTGTTTCACGTCGCATAAATTAAAAAATAGACTCCAATAAAATTATTAAATAAAACTTTTTGATTAGGTGAGATTAAAGGAAAAAAGATACAACTGCAAGTTTTGAGTCCCGCCTTTAGGCGGCAGTTTTCATAATGGAACTATTGCCGCCTGAAGGCGGGACTCAAAACTTTATTTCGTGATCGTAATTTCGCGCTCGGTCGAATTGTAACCTCCGTTCTCGACTGGCTTTCCGTTTTTTTCCACGAGTTCGAGCTTGAGTTTGTGTTTGCCGGCCGACCAGTCGGTCAGCCAGATCGGTTGCCATTTATCAATGAATCTCGCTGCGCTGCCGTCAACCGAATAACGCACCCGATAATCACCGCCGCCGTCTTTCAGTTTGGCGTTGATCAGCCAAAAATCAATCATGATCGCGTCCGTGTCCGCGCCGCTATACTCGCCTTTCGGACGGCTGTAAGTCAGGAGCGGTTTGGTCAGATCAACTTTTCCGGCGGTTGAACGCTGCATATCCTTGCCTTCGGGTATCGGAGCATAATTTGAATTTGCCGCCTTGTCGCCCGAATTGGTCGTCGTCGGTTTGTTTGGATCGCCGCCGCCGTTTTTAACCGTGAATTTGACCATCTGAAACGCATCTTCATTTTTATAGCTTTCGTGCCACGGACGCGACGGAAAAACGCGCAAAGTATGTTTGCCGTCCGCAACATTTCTTAGTTCAAAAACACTGTCGAGATTGTAAAACGCTTCGTACGGCTGATTATCAAGAATGATGTGAATAGGATTGCCCATTCCGGTCGTCACATCTTTCATCGGCTGGTTACCTTTCAAAGTGCCCGCAAGTTCGAGTTTGACTTCGACGTTCGAACTCGCAAGAGTCGCATCCGCCTTTGGCTCAACGATTTTCAGCGTCGGTTTTGCTTCGTCCTGTTCGCCTCGGTTTTTCATCATCTCAACGATTTTCGGCGGCC
>JANLTD010000110.1:0-2786 GCA_031362765.1 Acidobacteriota bacterium
ATCTTGTCGTCCAAAAAACGAAAAATTGATCTTCCTTTTAACTCGATTTTGTCGCCGGTATTTAATCCGTTCGGAAGATCGGCGGCAAGTATTGCACGATAATCAATCTCGATTTCGCAACTGTCATCACCGAAACTAAAATTATTAATTTTTTGTTCTCTTTCGGTAAAGATGCTGACGACGCGTTGTGCCTGATCTTGAAAAGCCCTAATTCCGTTCGCTTCGAGCGTTATTTCGCCGTTTGAAATGTTTTTGAAGATTATTCGGTCGTGCAGATCCTCGAGCATTCGCTCAATTTCAAAACTGTTGTAAGCCCGAACATAATTTTCCACCGCTGCTTTTTTCTTTTCGTCAGTCATAAAACTTCTTTTGCCGGAATTACATCGAAACCTTATCGTGCGCGTTGTGCGATTGAATGCCGTGAATAAGCGACGCGCCGCCGCGAATCGCCGAAGCGAGATGAATTGATTCGGTCATCTGCTCCATATTCGAACCGTTTTCCAGACAACTGTTTGTAAAAGCCTCGATGCAATACGGACATTGCACCGTTACGGCGACTGCCAGACCGATCAGAGCCTTTTCGCGCTTTGAAAGGGCGCCCTCTTCCTGACAAGCTGAATACCAAGCCAGAAACTTCTCAAACAGTTCGGGTTTGTGTTTCGCAATGTCGCCGAATCTGCCTAAATCTTCTTCGTTGTAATAGTGCATAAGTGTTTTTTAATTTAAGTTATGTTGGAAGTTATGAAGTTAAGGAACGTGTAGAAATAAGTTATAACGATATAAATAAAAAACTAACGGTTCAGAGTCGGGCTAATGCCAGACTTTCGCGAATCGTCGGGCGGTAGCCCGACTCTGAACCAACAAGGATTGTTATAAGTTATTTTTTACACGTTCCTGAACCTTAAATTAACAAATAAAAGAATAGACTTTCGGAATAAGTGAAAAATGAGAGGTCGGATCTAATTATCACTTATTACCTATCACTTTTCACTTATTCCGAATTTTAACCAACTTCGTAACTCCTTTAACTTTCAAATTTCAATAAAAACTTCTCGATCTGACGGCGATGTCGCAGAATATGAACGATCGCGTGTTCAAAAAGTTGATCAATGTTATAGGTCACATCCCAACGCGTTTTGAAATAGATGTTTTCCAGTTCATCGTCGCCCATATTCCAGCGTCCTTCAAAGATCTCGGCAGTGTCGGCAAGCATTTTATCAATCTCGCCGCCGATCTCCGCCTGCGGAATTTGTCTGTCTTCAACGGGCAAAGCGTCCATTGAAAGCGCGTCGCGGATATATTTTGAATAACCGTAACCGGCACGCACGACGTGATTCATAATGACCTCGATCGAGTGGCAATGCGCGCTTTCGCCTTCCACAATGCGCGTGTAGTCTTCATCACGGATCTTATTTATCAATGATCTTAACTCAAACGCGGCTCGTTCGTATTCATCCATTAAAGAACCGACCGCGCCTTTCCGATAATCTTTCAGCGATTTTTTCATCAACAACAATCTTCCCCCGGAGCACAGCACTCGGCGCCTGATAGATCCGTTAAATTATACTCCAAACCTTTTGTTTCGTGCGCGTAACGTTTAGCGGTTCGGCCGCAATCGAATTCTTTCGCGTCTCCTAAATCAATATTTTCAAGCGGTTCGACAGCAATTATATCTGAAGCGTAGGGTTCGCGATTATAGATCTGAAACGTTTTGTCGCAAACCGCCATGCGTGCGCCGCGCTCGAGAATATGACCGTCGTCGTCAATCACTTTTTTCCAAGGCCCGCGATAAATGACGGCTTGATTGCGTTCGAGACACACGCCTTGTTTGCCTTTGTAGGCAACGACCGTGATTGCGCGAAATTCGATACCTTCGACAACGCGCCACGGATTCGCGTCGCGTTTGACGATCTCGATCCCGTAAAATCCGGCGCGTTCAAAAGCCTCGATAAACAGATCTTCACGAAACGCGCCCGAAATGCAGCCGGACCAGAGTTCCGGGTTGTTTTGCAGATGCACGGGCACGTCTTCATCGGCGACAATATCGGAAATCGCGACGCGTCCGCCTTTTTTCAGGACGCGAAACATTTCCGCGAACATCTTATCCTTAAATTCCGGTTTGACGAGATTCAAAACGCAGTTCGATAAAATCACATCTATCGAATCATCGGCGACCAAAGGCTTTTCGGCTTTCACTTTTGTCACAAAGGCTTCATAAAGCGTGAAATCTTCCGCCGTTTTGATCGGATTTTCCGCCAGATATTCGTCAACCAAACTCAAATCGAGCTTCAGATCCTGAATTTTGCCGTAGCGAAACGTGACGTTTCCGTAACCGATCTTCCGCGCCATCTCAGCGCGGTATTTATTCGCCAGAGAAAGCATTTCCGTGTTTGTGTCAACACCGATAACCCGGCCACCCGCGCCGACGATTTGCGAAGCAATGTAGCAGATCTTGCCGCCGCCCGAACCCAGATCGAGAACCGTTTCGCCCTCGTTCACGAAAGCCGAAGGATCGCCGCAGCCGTAATCGCGTTCGATGATCTCGGCGGGTAAGATCCGTAAATACTGCGGATCGTATTCGACCGGACAGCAGAGAGCGTCTTCTTTTATTTGTGATGCCGCGCCGTAACGTGCGCGAACCGCGTCTTCAATATCAAAACCGTCAGCCATATTTACCTATTTATGCGAAACAAGCTAAAATTTATTCCTGATGAAACGTGCAATTATCATTATGACAAAAGTTCCGCAGGCTGGAAACGTCAAAACACGGCTGCAAAATATTTTGG
>JANLTD010000155.1:0-1597 GCA_031362765.1 Acidobacteriota bacterium
AGGCGTTGAAATCGATCTCAAACGCCTCGAACGGCACTTCTACACCACATCGAGCTGCGGCGTTTGCGGCAAAAGTTCGCTCAACGCGCTGGTGACCGGCGCTAAGAGAATTGGAAATTCAGCATTTCCGTCAATTTCGGCTGATGTCATCCATGAATTACCGGATAGTTTGCGGAAAAAACAAACAGTTTTCGATGAAACGGGCGGACTTCACGCCGCTGCGCTTTTTGGCATTACGGGAAATTTGATTGACTTAAAGGAAGATGTCGGACGGCACAATGCGGTTGATAAAATAATCGGCGGAAAGTTTCTGGCCGGTGAAACACAGCTTGCCGACAATATTCTTTTTTTAAGCGGACGCGCTTCGTTCGAATTGATTCAAAAAGCGGTCATGGCCGGGATCCCGATTGTCTGCGCGGTCGGCGCACCGTCCAGTTTAGCGGTTGACGCGGCCAAGGAATTCAACATAACTTTGCTTGGTTTTGTCCGCGACCAAAGATTTAATATTTACTGCGGAACGGAAAGAGTCTGTTTTGAGTCCCGCCTTTAGGCGGCTTTGATACATCGCAAAAAAAGCCGCCTCAAGGCGGGACTCAAAACTTTAATTTATGAAACCCAAACCCGAAAAATCTCTCGGCAAATTAAAAGTCGGCAAAATTCAGGACACTGCCGCCGGACTTGCTGCTGCCTTAAATTCTGCCAAAGTCGTTTTCAAAAAAGCCGGCATCCGGCGCGGCACAAAATTGCTTTTGAAGCTCAATCAAAAAGGCGGAATTGATTGCAATTCGTGCGCGTGGGCTGACCCTGACGGCGCCCGAACTCATTCCGAATTTTGCGAAAGCGGCGCGAAAGCGATCGCCGATGAAGCAACCACCAAAAAAGTCACTCGCGATTTTTTCGCCAAATACAGTGTCGAAGAACTTTCCAGACAATCAGACCAGTGGATAAATGCGCAAGGCCGTATTACCGAACCAATGTTCCTGGCTGAAGGCGCAACGCATTACGCGCCCATTTCGTGGGAAGATGCTTTCAAGATAATCGCCGAGGAATTAAATTCGCTTGCTTCACCTAACGAAGCGATATTTTATACTTCGGGCAGAACGTCGAACGAAACGGCGTTTCTATTTCAGCTTTTTGTCCGACAGTTCGGTACGAATAATCTGCCGGATTGCTCGAATATGTGCCACGAATCAACCAGCTTCGCTTTGAGCGAATCAATCGGACTCGGCAAGGCCTCGATCCGGCTCGAAGATTTAGAAGACACCGATCTGATCCTCATCATCGGGCAAAATCCGGGAACAAATGCGCCGCGAATGATGTCGTCTTTACAGAAAGCCAAGGAAAACGGCGCGAAGATCATCGCTGTCAACCCGCTGCCCGAAGCCGGTTTGATGAATTTCATAAATCCAAATCCACAACATTACGAAAATACCTGGAAGTATCAGACCGCAATGCTCGGTCGTCACAGCACAAAATTCGCTGATCTGTATTTGCCGATTCGCATCGGCGGAGATGCGGCTTTTTTGAAAGGCGTTCTGAAGGATCTGCTGGAACGCGAAAAATACAGCCCGACCCCGATTTTCCATTACGATTTTAT
>JANLTD010000160.1:0-1611 GCA_031362765.1 Acidobacteriota bacterium
CTACGAAAGACACGAAAAAAACGAAAACAAAGCAATTTTGCCAAAAGTTTTTTCTTGATTTCGTATCTTTCGTGTCTTTCGTGGGCAAAACTCTCTTAAATTTTAGTAATTTTCAAGTAAGCAATAACTGTGCCGCTCAACAATGGAAAAAATACGAAAGAATCGAATTGTTTTTATAAATATTTCGTTTCTGTCGTATTTTTCGTTTGCTGATTCTTTGTGTTTTGAAGCAACATTGGTTATAAGATTAATACAAATGCAAACGATCAATCACATCATCAACGGCGAAATTGTTCCATCAAGATCGGGCAAAACATTTTTGTCGGAAAATCCGGCGACCGATGAAATCATTGCCGAAGTTGCGTTTGGCGAAGCCGAAGATGTTGGTGCGGCGGTCCGTTCGGCAGACGAGGCTTTTCAGACCTGGAAAAATGTAACACCGCTCGAACGCGGGAAATTGCTCTACAAAGTTGCCGATAAATTACTCGAAAAACGCGAAGAATTGGCTCTTGCCGAAACCCTGGATTCGGGCAAAACCTATCAATCGAATCTCAATATTGACGTGCCTTTCTGTTCGGATTTTTGGCGATATTACGCCGGCGCGGCTGATAAATTGCGAACGCCGGTCGTCGCCAATGAATACGGAACACACCGTTACGTAACGCGTGAACCTTACGGCGTGATCGGGGCAATTGCGCCGTGGAATTTTCCGCTCGTGATGGCTTCGTTAAAACTCTGTGCGGCGCTCGCCTGCGGTAACACGGTCGTCATAAAAATGGCGGAACAAACACCGGCGACTGTCACGATGCTGGCGGAAATTTTGTTGGAAGCCGGTATTCCGAAAGGAGTTGTCAATGTCGTCCACGGCGACGGCACGACCGGACAACACATCGTTCATCATCCGAAAGTCAAAAAAGTTGCTTTCACCGGCTCATCTGCGGTCGGGAAAATTTTGGGCGAACAAATGGGGCGAATGACCAAACCGGCATTGCTCGAAATGGGCGGAAAATCTGCCAATATCATTTTTGCCGATGCTGATATTGATTTGGCAGTCAACGGAATTTTGCAATCGAGTTTAGGCAACAACGGACAATTTTGCCTTGCCGCTTCGCGTGTTTTGATTGACCATAAAATTGCCGATGAAGTGACGGCAAAAGTCATCGAAAAAACTCAGAAAATAAAGGTCGGAAATCCGCTCGACGCCACATCGAATGTTGGCCCGATCATTTCCCGCAATCAATTGGAAAGAGTTTTAAGGTACATCGGGATCGGCAAAGCGGAAGGCTCAGAAATTGTTGCGGGCGGAAATCGGATTGGCGACCAAGGTTATTTTCTCGAGCCGACGGTTTTTACGAAAATGACTCCGCAGATGCGAATTTGGCGCGAAGAGATTTTCGGCCCCGTCGTCGGCATCACAACTTTTTCGAGCGAAGAAGAAGCGATAAGTCTCGCCAACGATTCGGATTACGGACTCGGAGCGTATTTCTGGACAAATGATCTTAACCGAATGCACCGCGTTTCAAACGCGATGGACTCAGGTTTGGTTTTTGTTAATATGCCATCGTATATGACACCGATGATGCCTGCCGGAATTCGCGGTTTATCGGGAAC
>JANLTD010000163.1:0-1649 GCA_031362765.1 Acidobacteriota bacterium
CGCAAAAAGCCGGATCGTCCGCGCTGAAATTCGCTCGCGCCGAGATTTGAGGTCATCACAATGATCGAGTTTGTAAAATCTGCGACGCGTCCCGCCGAAACGGTCAGACGGCCTACGCCGAGTATTTGAAGCAGCAGATCAAAAAATTAATTATGAGCCTTTTCAAATTCATCAAGCAGGACGACGGAAAAAGGCTGTTCGCGCACCTTAGCGGTCAATTGTCCTTCCGCTTCGCCGGTTCCGCCGATCAATCTTTGCACGGAAAGCGCGTTAGAGAATTCGCTCATATCAAAGCGAATCAGCCGCGCCGGATCGGAAAAGAAAAATTCTGCCAGAGCTTTGGTCAGTTTGGTTTTGCCGACGCCGGTCGGACCGATAAAAAGCAGCGAGGCAATCGGACGGCGCGGCCGCGTCAACTTGGTTTTGACGGTCGCGATCAATTTTGTGACCAGTTTGACGGCTTCGGTTTGTCCGATAACCCTTCGGCCGAAAAACTTTTCGGTTTCCGCCGGGTCGAGCGGGATCTCGTCATTCAAAAGCATTTCCGGTAGGCCGGTTTCATTTGAAAATGCCTTATACACTTTGTTCGCACCGAGCGGTTCGGCGGCTTTTAATTCGTTAAAAAGATTACGCAAAAAACGGACAGGCCTGCCCGGAAAACCCGAATAGGTCGAAAAACGGCGGTGGAGCGCTTCGATTGTTTTGATGGCTTCCGTTTCGGTCTTGCGCATCGTTTCATCTTTTATTTGGGCGAACTCTTTGGCGACAAGACCGAGAATTTGCAGACTCGTCTTTTGATCGGGTTCTTCCAAAAGGATCTGCTGAAACGCGCTCAAAAGATTCGGATCGCGGCGTTCGATGACCGGAAGCTGTTCGGGCGTGCATTCGACGACCGCGACGATCTCGCCGCGCGCGATCCTCGGACGCAAAAACGATGCAATACCCTGGGTCGAAGAATTGCTTTTGCCGACTTCGAGCAGCTCGACCAAATTTCCAAGATGCAATATCGCGTGACGTTTTTTTGCTTCGACAATTAGTCTTTGAATGCGTTCCTGCCACATTCCAAAACCGGTTTGTCCGGCGATCAGACGCGCTCCGCCGGTTGCCCAAAATTCGTTTTCTTTTAAGCCGAATTTTTCGCGCCGGCGAACCAATTCGTGAAAAACGGCAGTCTTGCCGACACCTGCCGCGCCGACCAGCAAAACGCTCGTTTTCGGGTTCGCTTTCAAAAGTTCGGCGAGTATTTCGGTCTGCTTTTCTGTTTCGTATGCCGTCTCTAAGTTGATCTCAGCGAGATTTGTGCCAACCTCGGCGAGCACGGATCTTTCTTCTTTTTCGCCTTTTTCTTCAGCGATGGCGCGTTGTTTCGCGGTCGGCAGCGTCAGGGCAAGTTCTTCTTTGTGAACGCTGACATTTTCAATTCGTTCGAGCCAGCGTAGGTATTGCAGTGATTTTGTCCAACCGTCGCGTTTTAGCGCCGAAAGAATTTCCTTTTTGATCTTCGGCTCAAAATCTTTCTCTTTTTTTGTCAAAACCTCGATTTTGAAAGCGGGAACAAAGGCTTGTAAAAAACCGTCCTCGCGCATCGAACAGAGCGCGTGAAATTTCAGATTGATATTTTCGCGCCAGACTTCGCTCTTTTTCGGCGG
>JANLTD010000165.1:0-1586 GCA_031362765.1 Acidobacteriota bacterium
GGCAAAAAGCCGATCGCTGTCAACGCCTTCCTGGGCGCTTTTTTGCTCCGCACTGGCCTCGGCATCCGTACCGTAATAGTTTGGCATATAAGTACTTATGCTCGCGCCAAGCCGTTCGATATTGAAAAATGCGTTGCGTGCCAGAACCGGTTGATAGGTCCATCTGATGTAATTTGCGCCCTCGGCCAGCACACGTTCCCGTTGTGCCCATTTTAGTCGTGCACCGATCCCAAGGCTTTGCAAACCGGTTTCGACCGCCGTCATATGCGAATAAAAAGCGTGTTCGAGGCTGCCGGCAAGTAACATCGGAAGCGACAGAACGAAAGCAACAAGTCTTTCTCCCAAATACGCCCCGAGCGTAAATCCGCCCGCATAGCGCGCCACTATCAGATGCCGGACAGGCGAAATTTCCAGATCGGGCGAGGCAAAAACCTTGCGCTGCAATTCAATACAATCGCGCATTTCTTCGACCGTTTCAACTTCGCGGATAATTATTTCGGGCTTTTCCATCTTTTTTTTGCCTGCGAAACAAACGAAAGATACGAAAAAAAGATCTTTTTTAAAATTGTCTTTCGTTCTTTTGTTTCGGCCATTTCGCGAGTAGCACTCGCTTAAATCTCAAATATGCGAAACCGATCTTTTGAAACTTTCGCAATTTGGCGCCTAGCTGTCAAATTCACAATCCCGGAAACAAAATTTATCAAAGCGATTTCGTTAAAATTTTACTTAACTTTTTTTGTACGGATTTGTTATCATATAAAAAGCGAAAATATGATCTTTCTTTTTCGCCTGTTTTTCTTCAATGACTTCCCCTAAAAATCTCGAAATCACCGGAAATCTGTTATTGCATCCACTGGCTGAATTGCTTGTCGAGCTTCTGCAAACGCGGATTGACGGTTCTTTGCGGCTTTTGCATTACAAAAATAAAACGATCATTTACTTCAGAGCGGGTGAAATTGTCTTTGCCGTTTCTAATCAGCGGCAGCATCGGGTCTTTGAAATGCTTCTCCAAACCGAAGTGGTAACCAAACAAGAGCTTGTTGAAATCCCTGAATTTACGAGCGATTTTGCGTTGACCAGGTATTTACAGGAAAAGAAATTGTTGCCCGCCTCGTCAGTGAAATCGGTTTTCACACGCCAGATCGAGGCGATTTTAAGAGACGCGATCGGATGGAAAGACGGCGTTTGGACTTTCACCGCGCTGGCGCGAATAAAAGACGAGATACATTTCAAAACCGACATTTACACTTTATTAATTGAGTATGGCCGAAATGTGCCAAACGATAAGATCATTCCGCGGTTTAAGAGTCTTAAAGAATCGTTCACCAAAAATCCGATCGTGCCGGCACAAATTGATATGCTTCCGCAAGAAGCATTCGTGCTCTCCAGATTTGAAAAATCATTGATGCAAATTGATGAAATAACGACTTTGAGCGGTTTGTCGGATTCAGAAACTCTGAAAACGCTCTATGTGTTGTGGCTTGGCGGCTTTCTTTTCCGGCAATATTGGAACGTTGCGCTCAATGCGCATATTCTCTCATCTATGGCTTCCGCCACCTATGAATTAAAGCAAGAAGCTGCTCAGC
>JANLTD010000212.1:0-2960 GCA_031362765.1 Acidobacteriota bacterium
TTAACGGTCGGCGTGGTGATTGCTTTTGTTCAGTATTCGCAGCAGCTTTTTCAGCCGATCCGCGATCTGTCGGATAAATTCAATATCCTTCAAGCGGCGATCGTCGCGTCGCACCGGATTTTTCTGCTGCTTGATCTGCCGATTGAAATTAAATCACCCGAAGTTCCGAAAAAAAGCGGCAAGACGGCCGGCAAAATCGAGTTTCAAAACGTTTGGTTTGCTTATAAAAAAGAAGACTGGATCTTAAAAGACGTTTCCTTCACGATAAATCCGGGCGAATCAGTCGCGCTCGTCGGCCATACGGGTTCGGGTAAAACGACGGTCACAAATCTGCTGATGCGTTTTTACGATGTCCAGAAAGGTCAGATCCTGCTCGACGGTGTTGATATTAAAGATTGGGATCTGCGCGATCTGCGCGAAAATTTTGCGGTCGTTCTGCAGGACGTTTTTTTATTTAGCGGTGCGATCGAAGAAAATATCAGACTTGGAAACAAAGAAATTTCCGATAAAAAGATCCGTTGGGCAGCAACCGAAGTTCACGCCGCCGAATTCATCGAAAAGCTAAAAGAACGCTATAAATCGGAAGTCAAAGAACGCGGCGCAGGTCTTTCGGTCGGGCAAAAACAACTTATTTCCTTTGCGCGCGCATTGGCGTTTGAGCCGAAAATTTTGATTCTTGATGAAGCGACAAGTTCGATTGATACCGAGACCGAACAGCTCATTCAACAAGCCGTCGAGCGTGTGATGCGGGAACGAACCTCGCTCGTCATTGCGCACCGGCTTTCGACGATCCAAAAATGCGACCGCATTATGGTTTTTCATCACGGCGAACTCCGCGAAGCCGGAACGCATCAAGAACTTTTGAACTTGCACGGGCTTTATTGGCGGCTTTATCAATTGCAATATGTCGAGGAAAAAATTCATAATTCCGTACCGCCCGCGCCCCATTCGTCTTTAAGTTTGGAAACAGGCACGGGCAATTGATTTGCCGCTCTGAGTTCGAAGTTCGACAAAAGGCTAGTCTAAATTTAAAAATTCGTTTATAATAAATTTTCGAACATGGTCACGCAAACAACTCAACAATCAGACTTACCAAAAGAAACCGAATTGGTGATTCAGGAAATTTTTAACCGATGCCTTGAAAACGCGCCGAATTTTGGGGTGCGCTTTGATTGCTTTAAGGAATCGCTTCAAAAAACCGCCCGTAAATTTCTGCTCGATTCCCCGGAGCCTGTTTCGACGGAAGAACTATGTGATTTTTTGCGCCAGATCCAAGCCGACGATCTGTTTATGGCTTTGGCTTGCTCAAACGGAAACGAGCGCGCCTGGTGGGAATTTGACCAAACCCATCGCATCTATCTGGAAAGAGTAGCGCGGCATCTGGCAAGCACCGATCTTGACGCCCACGAAGTTGTTGACACGGTTTATGTTGAACTGTACGGAACCCGCGTCGTTGACGGCGCAAGAGTTTCAAAATTTGCGACCTACAGCGGACGCGGAAGTTTGCGCGGCTGGCTGCGCACCGTTATCTGGCATTCGCTGGTTGATCTGCATCGCGCTTCGCACGACGACCTTTCTTTGGAGGTACTGACGGAAACCGTCGGTGAAGGCTTAATGCAAATGAGTTTTGCCGAAGAAGCACCGGGCGGCGAAGACGAGATTATCGAAAAGATCACCAGAGACCGCTACCGAAAAGCAACGGTTTCGGCGATCGAAACGGCATTCGGCAGTCTCGATATTCACGAAAAATTGCTTTTGCTTTATTATCACGTTGAAAGTATGAAACTCCGGCAAATTGCGCGATTGGTCGAGGCTGAAAATTCGCCGCTGCGGGGTTGGTTTCAAAGAAAATCGCCGACGCGGGAAAAAAATCCCGAAAGCCGGATTCACGAATCAACGATTATGCGTTGGCTGGAAAAAAGCTATGCCAAGGTATTACAGATCTTTCGCACCGAATTGCGTGCCAAACATAATTTACGGGAAGATGAAATCGAACTCTGTATGGAACTTGCCACGCAGGATTTAGCCAGTCGAAGTCTGTATCAAAATTTAACGACAACCTAAACTCTCGAAATAAGCGTCAGAAAAGTTTTTTTGCCCCAATCACAATAAAATTACGCAAATATCAGAACAGATTGCGTCTGATTCTACGGGAGGCTGGAATTATTTATGGAAAACACGGGGAAAAGAAATTCAGAAGAATTACAAATACAAGGATTATTAGATCGTTATCTTAATCGGCAAGCTGCCGCTAACGATTTATCAACACAGGAAAATCACTTAGACGAGGATTCATTAACGGCTTTTGTTGAAGGGAGTTTAAGCGAGCGCGAATCAAAACCAATGGTCAGCCATTTGGTTGATTGCTCATTCTGCCGACACGTGACGGCGGAACTTGTCAGATTAGATTTGGCTTTCGCGGAAGAAGAAGTTCCGATAATCGCCCAAGTGAGTCAGCCTTCAAAAGTTTCGGAAGTTTTGAATAATCTGTTAGCACGGATTTTCGGAACCGGTGACAGTGCGGTTTTTGCGCATCACGAAACTGAAGAAAAAGTTGAAAGCGACGAAAAGAAAGAGGAAGAAAAGTAACCCCTAAACAACCCCCAAAATAAACTGCTTGCATTATTATTTAATGCCGGCAGTTTATTTTTTATTTACATCACAAATTTTCTATTTCGAATCATAAACTCTTTGAAGTTGAATTCTTATTTATTATCTGATGTTACGCAAATTGTTTTTTTAGCCTGTTTTTTAACAGGCTTTCCGCGCTTCGCGGCGATTAACCACGTCATTTATGGTGTGGTTGCCAATTCGAGCATATTTGCAGGGCGTTTTAACGTCCTTTTCTTGCGGCTTGAGCCTTTGTAATTTGACGGCTCATGCATGATCCGACTCGGTCTCACAGGCTCAGCAGGGTCTATCCGTTATGGAATACTGTCTCGATCTGCAGGGCAGACACT